>JASJBY010000253.1 GCA_030066245.1 Gammaproteobacteria bacterium | reverse complement strand
AGCGGGGCCAGGGATGGACCGCCACCCGCTGGGTGGAGAGCAGGTGCGCGAGGTTCAACGCCATCACGACGCCGACCTGCTCCTTCAGCGTACCCGCCCAGCGGTCGAACTCGGACAGGTCGACCTTGTTGCGGCTCTCACGGCGGATGATCTGGGGGCGGTCCAGGTAAGGGGCGACAGTGATAGGGCCGATGCCCAGCGCGATGCCCTCTTCCTCGGCAGCTTCGTAGCTGGCCGCATTGGCCTCGGGCAACTCGCTGAGCAGATAAAAGCGGGACGGCTGACTGGTCCCCGTACAGGCGGCCGTCAGGCTCGCAAGGAGCGCGATGGTGAGGTAGCGGCTGAAAAGGGCTCGCACGATGTGTACTCCTGTTGTTTTCCTTGGATCAGGGCCCCCGGTCGGCGCTAGTATCACATTGCGCTGTGCCCTCTGCTGTAAGCGGTGGCCGAGAGTTTGCTAATCATACCCTCAATCGGCGGCTTGAGGGGAGCCTGCCAACCGTGAACTCAACGGGAGCGTTGCGGCAGTGGCGGCGCCTGCTGCCGGGCAACCGGCCGCGGTCAACGCCGACTGGCAGGGCGCTCTACGGCCCGCAGCTGTTCGCTACCCCTGCCGGGTGCCGCCGACAGCGACGCTGGGGGTCGGATGCCGTATCATTTTCGTCGGGAGTACCGAAAGGCAGCCCTGAGCGAGCATGTTTGGATGTGGACTGACAAGATAAACCGATGACGGAAGAGCCGACTGCGACTGCCGAGAGCCCTGCCGAGCCGGAGCGGGTGCTTCTTGTGGATGACAATCCCACCAATCTCCAGGTTCTGTTCCAGACTCTGGATGGTCGCGGCTACAAGCTTCTGATAGCCAAGAGCGGCGCGGATGCGCTGAAGATAGCGCGCAAGGCCAAGCCCCAGCTGGTCCTGCTGGACATCATGATGCCGGGCATGGACGGCTACGAAGTCTGCCGTCAGCTGAAGGCGGATTCGGAAATCCGCGAGACCGCCGTGATCTTCCTGTCCGCGCTCGGCGAAACCAAGGACAAGGTGAAGGGCCTGGAGCTGGGAGCCGTCGACTACATTACCAAGCCTTTTCAGGCTGACGAGGTCATTGCCAGGGTCAACACCCATTTGACCATCCACCGCCTGAAGCAGAGCCTCGCGCGTCGAAATCAGCAGCTGCAGGCGGCGAACGCGCGCATGCGGACGGATCTGGAAGCCGCGGCCAAGGTACAGCGGTCGCTGCTGCCCGACGCGGCGCCAGCGACCGAGCGCGCCGATTTTGCCTGGACTTATCGTCCGTGCGACGAGCTGGCCGGCGACGCGTTGAATATGTTCAAGATTGATGAACGCCATATCGGCGTCTACGTTGTGGACGTGTCGGGCCACGGTGTTGCATCGGCCCTGCTGGCTGTGTCGGTGAGCCGAAATCTGTCGCCGCAGCCGGGTCGTGTGTCGTTGATCACGGAGCCGGGCGATGGGCCGGACGGCCACACTCTCGTCAGCCCCTCGGAAGTGGCGAGCCGGCTCAACGCCATGTACCCCATGGACTTCAAGGCGCGGCTCTATTTCTGTCTGCTCTACGGGATCTTCGACACGCAGACTCGCACGCTCCGATTTGTCAGCGCAGGAACGCCGGGGCCCATACGGTACCGGCCGGGCGAGGGCGCCCAAGTCTACGATGTGCCCGCCACGCCCATCGGACTGTTCCAGGAATCCGAGTACGAGGACACCACGCTGGAGCTTCAGGAGGGAGACCGGATCTATCTGCATTCGGATGGGGTGAACGAAGCGCGCAACGCAGCCGGCGAGGATCTCGGCAGGGAACGGATGTGTGCAGTGCTGGAGAAGTCGGCGGGTGGGACTCTCGAACTCAGCATCGACGCGCTGATCAGCGAGGCGGTCAGATGGCGCGGCAGCGAGAACTTGGCAGACGACGTGGCCCTGGTAGCGATGGAGGTGCGTTGAAGCGGGCGCTCTCCGCGTAACGGACGCAGCAAAGCCCTCGGCTTGCCCGGAACTGACCCACCGGGCGCGGCGCCTGTGCGCTTCTGTCACCTGAGGGTGGTGCCGAGAACCTCCCCGGTAACGACTGATTGCCCCGCCGAGAGCCCCCTCTGCCAACGCGCGGCGCCACCGGGCAACAGCATGATCACCGTGGAGCCCATGTTGAAACGTCCCATCTCGGCACCGCGCTCGAGAACAACGGCATCCGGCCCGGTCTCGGGATACTGCCAGGAGCTGACGTGACGTCCGTACGGGGGCGTGATCCGTCCCGCCCAGACCGTCTCCATGCTGCCTACAAGAATTGCGCCCACGAGTATGACCGCCATGGGACCGAACGGGGTCTCGAACAGCGCGATGATCCTTTCGTTGCGGGCGAAGATCTTGGGTACAAGTCGCGCCGTGCTCGCATTGACGCTGAACAGTCGTCCGGGCACGTAGACCATTTCCCTCAGGAGTCCCGTGCAGGGCATATGCACCCGATGATAATCCCGCGGAGAAAGGTAAACGGTGGCGAAGGCGCCCCCGCGAAAGGGTCTGGCCCGTTGCTCGCCGCCTGCCAGCAGTTCCTCGAGCTTGTAGTCCCGGCCCTTGGCCTGGAGGAGTCGGTTTTCGTCGATGGCTCCGAAGGCTACCAGTCTGCCGTCGGCCGGGCAGCCGACGGCATCAGGCTCGCTGGGAAACGGTCGTGCCCGTGGGTGCAGCCGGCGCGTGAAGAAGGCATTGAAATGCGGGTAGGACAGGGGCTCGGGATTCTCCGCCAACCCGACGTCGATGCGGTATTGCCACACGAACCAGCGGATCAAAGCGTTCTTCCACGGGGGCAGGCGTACGCGCGCAACCCGGAACATGAGGGTGGAGAGGATTCGTTGTGGGAGCAGATATTGCGGCAGCGCCTTGAGGTAGTCGCCGAGGGAGGGCGTGCCGTCGAGGGCGTGGGATGCTGCGCGGTCGCGCTGCACGTATGGGAGGTCAGTGGTGGTGATGGGCATGCTCCTGGGCGGTGCCCTTGCGCACCGGGGCCGGGAAGCTCAGCTTTGCGCCACTGCCCAGTTCCAGAACGATTTCCACCGTGTCCCCCGCTCGAAGTGACTGCTGTGCGCCCATGAGCATGAGGTGGTAGCCCCCGGGCTCCAGGGCCAGCTGGCCGTCTGCGGGGATCTGCAGCTGGTCCTGCTCCCGCATCCGGGCGACCCCTTCCTCAACCTCGGTGCGATGCATCTCGACACTATTAAATGCAGGGCTGCTTGCGCCGACGACCGTCTGAATTTTGCCGGTAGGATTACGGAGCACCATGTAGCCGGCGAGCACGCGGGCATTGGGCGGCCCCTCGCGAACCCAGGGTTCGCCGATCACGAGGCCGGACTCGACCGCAGTCGCCGTGGTGCCTGCCAGTGTCAGGATGAGGAGCGCGGTGAGCTGCCCCTTCCATACAGCGTTTCTCGTCATGCTCGTGTTTGCGTGCTTTCTTGTCTTAAACCGTTGGCCGTCTCTGCCTCGGGCGCCGCGTGACAGGCTATCCTTGGCGCCGCAAAGCGCGCTTAACTTTTTACCAGCTCCCGGATGCGGTCGAAGCGCTGTGCCATTTCTACCGGGTCGTGGGGCGCACGGAACAGAGCAATGAGCTCGCCTGAGGGATTGACCAGCAGGATGGATGCCGTGTGGTCCACCAGGTAGCTGCCGTCGGCCTCCGGCTTTGAGCGAATGAAGACGATGCCGAGCTGCCGGGTCAAATCCACCAGCTTGTCGTCGGGTCCGCCCACGCCGACGAAGTCCTCGTTGAAGTAGGAAATGAAGCCGGCCAGCTGTTCCTGGGTGTCGCGTTCAGGATCGACCGTTACGAAGGCGAACTGCACGTTGTCCTGCTTCGCCGGCTCTTCGGAGAGCTGATTGGCCACGTGGTTCATGACCGCCAGGGTGACCGGACAGACGTCGGGGCAATTCGTGTAGCCGAAAAACAGAAAAGTCCACTGTCCCTTGAGACTCTCTAGACCAAAGGCTTCTCCACGGTGGTCGGTGAGAGAGAATTCCCCGATTGGCTTCGGGTTGGGCCAAAGCAGGCCGGGTATCTGCGGTCGGGCCTGTGGGTCCTGGGACAGCCCGAGGTAGGCTTGAACACCGAGAACCACGGCCAGCCCGCCGGCCAGCGATAACAGGGCATACCTGAGATTGCGTCGCAGCATATTCACACCGTACCTGCTATGTTCGTGTGCCGACTCGTGTATTAGCAGACTGTGAATGATACCAGTTGGTTCTCATCGGCGCAGAGATGCCGGAGGCCAAGGCCGTCGACGGCCGTACGGTCGGCGTTTCCTGGGAAGAGCCCGGCGGTCCGCCGGCGCGGGTTTAGGGTCCAGGCCGCCACAGACGGTCTGAACCGACTTGGGCTTCAGTTGGTGGGTCTGAGATCCTGCTGCGGTGCCATCGGCACCTCTTTCCTGAGGGCAAGCAGTCTCGAGTTGTCCGGCTGGACACGCAGACCCCGGAGTAGATAGCGTTGTGCCTTGGCATAGTCCCGGCGAGCCATTGCCGACTCGGTCACCCGGGTGCGGCGTCCCACGATCTAGTCCAGGAACCGACCCGCTTCTACCAGGCCTCCACCAGCGACATGTTAGGCAAAGCGCGGGAGATTCCGTAGCGGGAGAGCACGCCTTTCTATCCCCGCAGTCCCTACGGTGCGGCCAAGGTCTAAGCCTGTTGGCTCAGCGTCGATTACAGGGAGGCGTAAGGGATCTATGCCGGCAACGGCATCCTCTTCAATCACGAATCGCCGATCCGCGGCGAGACGTTCGTCACGCGCAAGATCACCCGTGCCGTGGCACGTATCAAGCTCGAACTGCAGGATAAGCTCTATATCGGAAACCTTGATGCGAAGCGCCACTGGGGCCACGCTCGGGATTACGTGGAGGCGCAGTGGCTCATCCTCCAGCAGCCCGAGCCGGATGATTATGTCATCGCCACCGGCAGGCATGCCTCGGTGCGCGATTTCATCAACAGGGCGTTCTCCGAGATTGGGGCCAAGTTACAGTGGGTCGGCGGCGGAGTCGAGGAGAAGGGTGTTGGCGCGAAAACTGGCAAAGTGCTGGTAGAGGTGGATCCCCGGTACTTCTGGCCGACCGAGGTCGCGACGCTCCTGGGCGATCCCAAAAAAGGCCCGGGAGAGGCCGGGCTGGGAGGCCAGGAGCTCGCTGGAGGAATTAGTGAGCGAGATGGTGAGGGAGGATCTCAAGGAAGCCGAACGTGACTCCCTCTGTCGGCGCGAAGGTTATCGCGTTCTCGACTATCACGAGTAAAAGTGTGGAAGAACAAGCCAGAATTTATGTCGCCGGCCACAGGGGGCTGGTTGGCTCTGCCATAGCTCGTGCCCTCACTGCGCGCGGGCAGGAGAATTTTATCTTGCGTGCAAGCGAGGAGCTGGATTTGCGCAGCCAGGCAGCTGTCCAGCCCTTCTATACGAACACCCGCCCGGAGTATGTGTTCCTGGCCGCTGTCAGGGTAGGCGGGATCCTGGCCAATGACAGGAATCCCGCGGATTTTATCTACGGTAATCTGATGATCCAGGCTAACCTCATCCACGGTGCCTTCGAGGCAGGAGTCAAGAAGCTCCTCTTTCTCGGCAGCACGTGCATCTACCCCAAGCTTGCGCCTCAGCCGCTGAAAGAGGAATACCTGCTGTCCGGCCCGCTGGAGCCAACCAACGAATGGTACGCCTTGGCCAAGATTACCGGCATCAAGCTGTGTCAGGCGTACCGCCGGCAGCATGGCTGTCGGTTTATATCCGCGATGCCGACTAATCTGTACGGACCCGGCGACAATTTCGACCTGTAGACATCTCACGTGCTTCCGGCGCTAGTTCGGGAGTTTCATGAAGCAAAAACCAAGGGCGCCCCGCAGGTTGAGCTCTGGGGAACGGGTCGGGCGCGGCGCGAGTTCTGCCACGTGGACGACTGTGCGGCGGCGTGTCTCCATCTCATGGACGTGTATGAGGATTCTCAGATCATCACTATCGGCGTCGGGACAGATCTCACGATTGGCGAGCTTGCTGAGGCTGTCAGGCGGGTCGTTGGCTTCCAAGGAGATGTATCGTTCGACAAGTCCCGGCCCGATGGCACACCCCGAAAGCTGGTGGACGTGGCCCGAATCTTTTCGCTCGGATGGCGGCCGGCTATATCCCTGGAGGAAGGAATTCGGGCCACCTACCAGTGGCATACGGAACAATTGGACGACTAGCTGCCACATGGCTACCCTGCATTTTCACCCTGAGCGGGGGAGCGCCCCGCGGGGTTTTTTTCTACAGCCTGTCTTTCTCGCATCGGAATTCACATCATGACCTCTGTCCGATATCTACTTTTCATCCTCTCCCTAACACTGTATCTGGTCGCACTTGCGGCCTGCGGCGGCGCCGAGGAGCGCAAGGCCAGGCACATGGAGCGCGGAGAGGCGCTGTATGCGGAAGGCAACTACGAGAAGGCGCGTCTGGAGTTCCGGAGCGTGCTGCAGATCGATCCGAAGGACGTAGCGGCTCGTTTTAGGCTCGCGGAGACGCTGGAGAAACTGCAGCGCTGGCGAGCCTCGGCGGGGCATTTGCTCGCAATCGTCGAGGCGGAGCCGCAGCACGTGGAGGCCCGCGTCAAGCTCGGTCGCCTTTACCTGCTCGGGAAGTCTCCCGACAAGGCCATAGAAATGGCGGAAGGCGCGCTTGCCGTCAGTCCCGGCAGCGCCGACGCTCTGGTACTGCGCGCCGGTGCGCGTGCGCAGCAGGGGGATCGGGCCGGTGCCGAGGCGGATGCCCGGGCCGCCCTGGAGCAGCAGCCTGGGCATACGCAAGGCACGGCACTGCTCGCATCCCTGGAGGCCGCGAAAGGCAGGACTGAGCAGGCGGCAAAATTGCTGAAGGAGGCCATTGCCCGCAACGAGGATGACACGGCCTTGCGTACGGTGCTGGCTCAGCTGCTCGCCAGCCAGGGCGATGTGGATGGCGCGGCGGCGCTGTTGCGGGAGGTGATTGCACTCGAGCCCGAAGAGTTAGGCCACTCCCTGCGGCTCACGGCACTCTATGCCCGAAGCAAGCGGCCCGACGACGCCGAGGCGGTGCTGCGTGACGTGGTGGCTCGAGAACCGGCCAACGTGCAGGCAAAGCTTGCACTCGTCAGGCTGATGGAGGAGCAGGGGGACCGAGCAGCGGCTGAGAAACAGTTGCGGGCCTTTGTCGAGGAATCTCCGCAAGCGTACGAGCTGCGCTTCGCTCTTGCGACGCTCTACGAATCGACCGGCCAGCTGGCGCAGGCCAAGTCCGTCTACCAGGAGATAATCAAGGACGAAGGGACGGACCCCCAGGGACTGGCGGCGCGTAACGGCTTGGCGAGGCTGCTCGCCAGAGAAAAAGATCTGGAGGGGGCAGAGGCGCTGCTGGCGGAAATTCTGAAGGAGAGTCCCCGTGACGCGGATGCTTTGACCCTGCGGGCCGATATCGCGCTGGTCAAGGGCGATGCGCCCACGGCTATCGCGGATTACAGGGCCGTTCTGCGCGACCGACCCAATCTGGGCGCAGTGCGCCG
>JASJBY010000252.1 GCA_030066245.1 Gammaproteobacteria bacterium | reverse complement strand
CTGCGCGAGTCCGTGGCCCATGCCGGCGACATCCTGGTGGTGGTTCCCAGCCATGCTTTTCGAGACGTTCTGGAGAAGGTCCGAAGCGCGCTGCAGCCCGACAGCCGCGTGGCTTGGGCCACCAAAGGGCTGGAACCCGGCACAGGCCGACCGTTGCACGAAGTCGCCAGGGAACTGCTGGGCGAGGAGCGGCCCATCGCCGTTCTGTCGGGGCCAAGCTTTGCCAAAGAGGTGGCCGCCGGGTTACCGACGGCGGTCACCGTAGCATCCAACAACAGCAGCTTCGCCCGTGACCTTGCCCTTCGGGTCCACAACGATCGCTTTCGAGTGTATCTCAACCCGGACATGGTGGGTGTCGAGCTCGGCGGATCGGTGAAGAACGTGCTAGCCATCGGCGCCGGCATCGCCCACGGTCTCGGCTTTGGCGCCAACACGCGCGCGGCACTGATAACACGCGGCCTGGCAGAGATGATGCGCCTGGGCGAAGCCATGGGGGCGCATCGGGACACTTTCATGGGGCTGGCGGGCATCGGAGACCTTGTGCTCACCTGCACCGACACCCTGTCCCGCAACCTGCGAATGGGGCTCTCGCTAGCCAAAGGCATGGGCGTCGACGAAGCGGCGGCCGAAATAGGCGAGGTGGTCGAGGGCGTGGCCACGGCCCGTGAAGTGAAGCGGCTCGCCGACCGTTACGCCATCGAGATGCCGATCTGCGACCAGGTTTACCGGGTGCTGCACCAGGGTTTGTCGCCGATGGACGCAGTCCAGACACTGTTGGCGCGCGAGGACGCCCAGGCAGAGCTTTCCTGAGCGTCTAGCCCGGATTTCTCACCAAGATTACTGCGGGCATCCTGCCCTCCGCCCCTGCGGGGCCAGCGTCGCTACGCTCCGCTGTTGAAAATCGCTCCCGGCGATTTTGTCGGAATCTTGGGTCGCTCTGGCAAAGCAGACTGGCCGATCGTCCGCAGAGGCATAGCTGTGGCTCTGTCTCTGTGGGGGATCGGCCAAGATGCAAAGCCAGGGTGGGCTAAGACCCGAGTAGGACGGCTTTTTTCAGGGCGGGCCGGCTTGGTGAAGCCCGTGTATTGGGGTTGCAAACATATTCTGCGAACCAAGGTCCGCCTGGTGAAAAATCCGCGCTGGTCCCGTTTTCCCGCGCCGCCCCCAGGCCCCGTCGAGATTTAGCGGAGGCGACCCGCGGCGATGGCCTCTTGGCGGGTGTTCCCGAGCCTGCAACCGCTGTCCAGCCTCAAGGACCACCTGCTCCCGACCGCAATATATTCAGATAGATAAGGCGCGCGGGCTCGGTGGGCTCCGCCCCCACCGAGGATGAGTTCCCAATGGTCCGACCCATTCCTCATGCTGGTCGTGTCTCAGGTCATGGGTGAAGCAAGACATTGAAAGTACAGCGGCTCGTCAGGCTTTCCATACTGCTGGTCGGGCTCGTGGTGGTCTGGGGCGCGCTGGCGCCCGAGGCGCTGGCGGTCGTGGGCTTTCGGGCGGCCACTTCGGCCTCCAGCGTCACCGGCGGCGGGACGATCACTCACGTGGGCGCAGGAGCGGTGAGCAACCTTGGCAACAGCTGCGGGTCGGTTACTGCACAGCCGGCGGCCGGCCAGGTGGGTGACCTGCTGATAGCGTCGGTCAACTCGCGGGAATCCAGCTCGGTGCTCTCGTCACCTGCGGGTTGGACTCTGCTCTACGCCAGCACTTATCCCGGTCAGGATTTCAAGGTCAGGATCTACTATCGGTTTGCGTCCGGCCCGGCGCCCGGGGCAGATCCCATTACCATTAACCAATCGGCCAACTGTCGCTCCCTGGCTGCACGAGTGGCGCGTTTCCGGAACGTGCATCCGACGACGCCTTTCCACGCCGTTCCGATCCCCAGTGCCCCCAACTGTGGCGCCAACGCGGTGTGCCAGAACACCAACAACATAGACACCGGAACTGAGACCACCATCGACCCCAACGAGATGCTGTTGGTCGCCTCCTTCGTCAATGACAACAGCCACATCTGCCAGGGGGCGGGCTGGAGCACGTCTTTCGAGTCACGGCTGACGCCGGGCCGCGACCTGGCGTTTGGCCTGCACTACCAGTTGCAGACGACTGCGGGTGCCAAGTCAATTTCGAATTGGTCCATCGACACCAACTCGTCGTCCTGCGCCACCCCGGACACCGACGAGAATTACGGCGTCATTCTCGCCCTGCGCCCGGCGCCGGCGTTGCCGTCCCTGACCCTCAACGTGCCCGCCGGGACGGTCGCCGGCGACGTGATGCTCGCGTCGCTAATCAGAAGGTCCAGCGGTGTTTCCGTAACCGCCCCGGGCGGCTGGACGCTGATCCGGCAGGTGACCCAGAGCAATCCAAACAGCAGTGCGCTAACGACTTATTACCGGGTTGCCGACGGCACGGAGCCGCCTGCTTACACGTGGACGTTCGGCAGCGCCGGATTCGGGGGTGCCGCCGGCGGCATTGCCAGCTTCACGGGCGTTGACAACAACGCGCCAATAGACGACGAGGCGGGAAACGCCACCCCGAGCGCGGTTGCCCACACGGCGCCAAGCGTTACGACCACCATGCCTGACGATATGCTGGTGACCATTCACGGCTTCACCAGCTCACGGACTTGGTCACCGCCGGCCGGCATGACCGAGATGGTCGACATCTCATCCCTGCCGCCCGACGACCCGGTCGGCGTCTCCATAGAGATCAACTACGAGCTCATCGCCGCGCCGGGCTCGACCGGGACGCGCACGGCGACCGCGAGTGGCTCGGCAGACAGCGGGGCGACCCAGTCCGTGGCTCTGAGGTCCAGACCCTGGATCTGCTACGGCGATGATTACAACAGGCCCAGCGGCTCAGCCGGTTCCGACTGGGTGATGTCCAATAACAGCGGCAGCTTCGGCAATCCGCTGATCGCGGGTAATCGCCTCCGCCTCACCGATGCCAGCGGTAACGTGTCCACCCTGGCCACGTTGCAGCGCAAGTTCCCCGGGAGTGGCAACCGCATCGAAGTTGAGTTCGACTACTATGCCTATGGCGGATCCGGAGCCGACGGCATCGCCTTCATTCTGTCCGATTATGCGGTGGCGCCCGTGCCGGGCGGGTACGGGGGGTCGCTGGGCTATGCCCAGCGCAGCGGGATCAACGGCTTCGCGGGCGGATGGCTCGGTGTCGGCATCGACGAGTACGGCAACTTCTCCAATCCTTCCGAAGGGCGCATCGGAGGCCCCGGCCTGAGGCGGGACTCTGTCTCCGTGCGCGGCTCAGGGTCCGGCACCAGCGGTTACCAGTATCACGCCGGCACCAATACCCTGACTCCCCAGGTGGACAACAATGGCTCGGCGTCGCCGCCGCATCGCTACCGCATCATCGTCGACCACGCCAACAGCTCCAACGCCATGGTGTCGGTGGAGCGCGACACCGGCAGCGGCTACGTCATGCTGGTTCCACCCTACGATGCCAATGCTCAGCCGGGTCAGGCGGCGGTACCGGCCGAATGGATACTGTCGTTCACTGGCTCTACCGGCGGCTCCACCAACATTCACGAGATCGACAACCTCAACATCTGCGCCAACTTCCAGACATCCCTGGTCGGCGCCGACCATTACGCCATCAGTCATTCCGGCGCCGGTATCACCTGCAAGAGCGAGGAGATCACCATCACGGCCCACGATTCGGCCCATGTGCCTACGGACGCCGGCAACAGCACCATCACCTTGACCACCAGCACCGGCCGTGGCACCTGGTCCGCGGTCATCACCGGCGGCGGCGTGTTGAACGATCCCGTTGCCGGAGACGGCGCGGCTACCTACACCTTCCCGGGCGGGGAGAGCAGTGTGGTGCTGGCATTTCTTTACACCGATCCGGGTGCCGACCCAGAAGTCATCAATTTCGACGTGTCCCAGGGCGGCCTGATCACCGAGGACCCCGCTGAAGATCCGGATCTGCTGTTCAGCTCTGCCGGCTTCGTTTTTACCAACGACACTGACGGCAACCAGACGGTCACCACGCAGATCTCCGGCAAGGCGTCCACCGCCAATCCCGGCGCCAAGCTCATCAGCCTGCAGGCGATGCGGGTCTCTGACAGCGATCCCACTCAATGCTCGCCGCTGTTCGTGAACACGGTCGAGAGTGTGGATTTCGGCGCCGAGTGCCGGGTTCCGAGCAGCTGCACGGGTCGGCAGGTGAGCGTCAACGGTATCGGCGTCAGCACCAGCAACAACAACGGCGGTCCCGGGACGACGGCTTATACGAACTTTCCGAACCTGGCCTTCGACGCGAACGGCAAGGCCGCGCTGATACTGAACTACGGGGACGCGGGTCAGATGCAGTTGCATGCGCGGCACGAGATTCTCCTGGAAGATGGCACGCCCTCGGGCAACTTCATGGTTGGCAGCAGCAACGCCTACGTGGTGCGGCCTTTCGGGCTGGCATTCAGCAATGTGCGCAACTACGGCGTCGACGGCGTGTACGATAACGGCGACGATGTTCTGAACCAAGGCGGCACTGCGTCAGGCGGCTTCGGTTTCGTCGCTGCGGAGGACGTTTTCCGGGTGACCCTGACGGGCTACCAGTACCAGGCCGCGGACGACGCCAACGGCGACGGCGTACCCGATCTCGGTGCTGATATCACCGACAACGGCAACACACCCAACTTCGCCTGGGGGACAAGTCTATCCGTCTACCCCACAGGCTACACTCCAGCCAGCGGAAGCACAGGCAGCCTGGGCGGCACCACCAGCGTCAGCCAGGCCAGTTACAGCAGCGGTACTGCCACTTCGGTCGGGGACCTCACCTACGATGAGGTCGGCAGTGTCATTCTGCAGGCCCAGGCCACTGACTACATCAGCGCGGGTATCAACGTGTCGGGCTACAGTGCGCCGGTGGGCCGCTTTTTTCCGGACCACTTTACATTGACCGCCGGCAGCGTCACCCCGGGCAACGGCACTTTTACCTACATGGCGCAGCCGGCGCTCGGCATCAGCTATACCCTCGAGGCCCGCAGCCTCAACGACAACCTGACGAGCAACTACGATTCCGCTGCCGGTTATGCCACCGGCAACGTGACGCTGCATGCGGAGAACAACAACGACGGCACCGACCTGTCAGCGCGGGTGAGCAATCCCGCCGGCGCCTGGAGTGGGGGCGTTTATGACGTCAGCTCCATCACGGAGACCGTTGCCCGGGCGGCCGGGGGACCCGACGGCCCGTTTGGCAGTCTGCGGTTTAGCGTTGCAATAGCCAGTGAGCAGGACAGCCGCACCGTCGCGAACCGCGACCAGAAGCCCGACCAGGCCAATGACTGTGTGACCGATGGCAACTGCACCACCAAGGCGATCGGTCTGGTCACCGACGTGCGCTACGGGCGTCTGCGTCTCGCCAACGGTTTCGGCTCCGAGCTGCTGCCGGTCAGTGTGCCGGTCACGGTAGAGTATTTCGATGGCAGCGCGTTCGTCCTCAACGGTGCCGACAATACCTCGACCCTGACCCTGGCCACCGACTACGAGCTCAGCAATCCCGAGACAGCCGGGGGTGCCTGGCAGGCGGGAAATACCGCCATGACCATCCCCGCGGCGGGCAACACCAACGCCGGTCCGGCGATGTTTCTGGTGGCCGCTGGCCGGACGCAGATGACCTTCACCGCACCGGGCGTCGGCAACACGGGTTACGTGGACATCCGCGGCTCAACCGCCGTGCCGCCTTGGCTTCAGTTCGACTGGGACCCGATCCTGGCGGGGACCCAACCCGCGAGCGGGCGGGCAACTTTCGGAATCTACCGCGGCGCCCCGCGCATTATTCAGATAAGGGACCCTCGGTTCTAGCAGAGCAAGCTTCCTTACCGCGCCGGTCGGACCCACTCGCGAAGTCAATATTTTCCATGGGGCGCCGCAATACTTCGATGAAAGTATCAAGATAAGCAAATTATGTCTCTGTTTTCCATATTCAACAGACAGCGGAAGACGGGTACTTTCATATCCGTCGGCATCACTCCGGAAGGAGTCGGCGTGGCGAGCGTCTCCAGGCCCGAGGCGGTGTCGCCGGTGCTGGAGCTGTGCGACTTCAGGGAAGCGGCCGACGAGGATGCGCGCAGGGCGGCCCTCAAGGCCTTGACGAAGGAGCATGGGTTGGACCAGGCAACCTGCTGCAGCGTCATGGAGCCGGACGCATACAGCCTGCTTCTAGTGGAGGCTCCGGATGTTCCGCCGGACGAGCTCAAGGCTGCCATGCGGTGGCGGATCAAGGATCTCATTGACTTTCACATCGACGACGCGGTGGTGGATGTATTCGATGTCCCGGATCAGAAACGCGCTACCGCCAGCCGGCTCATGTACGTGGTTGCGGCGAAAGCTCAGGTGGTTCGTGACCGGGTGGACCTTCTGGAATCGGTTGGTCTACGGCTCTCGGCCATAGACGTTCCAGAGCTGGCGCTGCGCAACATGGCGGCTCTGCTCCCAGAGGACGTGGCCGGTCTGGCTTTTCTACACCTGGCCAACAACAGCGGCCTGATTGTGCTTACGCACCAGGCGACCCTGTACCTGGCCAGACGCTTTCCCCTGGCGCTTGGGAACCTGGAATCCTCCGGGTCCGGCCCGGCTGCCAATGCGGGCGAGGGCTGGCCGTCGACAACACGGGACGTGCTGGACGGCCTGGTGGTCGAGATCCAGCGTTCCCTCGACTACTACGACAGCCACTTTGCCCAGTCCCCGATTCGCCATCTGGTCATCGCGCCCATGGCGCTTCAGGTTCCCGGCATGACCGAGTATTTGGCGCGACAGCTCGGTCTGTCGGCTCGCATGGTGGATCTGAACGCGGTGATCGATAGCGGCCAGGTCCTGGACGCCGAGCTGCAGGCCCACTGTACTCCGATCATCGGTGAGGCTCTGCGGGTGGAGGGAAAAGCCCTGTGAGACAGGAAATCAACCTCTACCAGCCTATCTTCCGCAAGCAGAAGAAGGTGTTCTCTTCCGTGGCCCTGCTTCAAGCGTCGGGCGTGGTGTTCCTGGGATTGCTCATGGTCTACGCATTCGGGCTGTGGCGCGTGCAGGTGCTCGACGACGAGTTGGTGTCGCTCAAGGACCAACGCAGCGCAGCGGCCCGGCGTCTGGAAAACCTGTCCCGGCAGCTACCCGAAAAGTCCAGAAGCGCCCTCCTGGAGGCGGAGGTTCAGCGCCTGGCTCGGGACCTCCAGCGCCGCAGGAAGGTGGAAGAGCTGCTTACTTCGGGTGCGTACGGAAATCGCGAGGGGTTCTCCGAGCATCTGGCCGGGCTGGCCCGACAGCACATCGACGGGCTGTGGCTGAAGAACCTGGAAATCTCGGAGGCCAGGAAGGACGTGGGGCTTGTGGGCAGTGCACTGCACCCTGAGCTCGTTCCCCAGTACGTGCAACGATTCTCGGCGGAGCCGGCGCTCGCCGGTATGCGTTTCCAGACGCTGCGCATGGAGCGCCCGGATACGAGCAGATCACG
>JASJBY010000251.1 GCA_030066245.1 Gammaproteobacteria bacterium | reverse complement strand
TTGACGGAGTCGATCTGAATCAGGACCAGGTTGGCAACGTCGTTCGGGTTGCTTATGGAGACCGGTCCGCGGGTCGGACGACCACTGCTCTTGGCGCCGTTGGGTTTGCCTGCCTTCTGATCCGCGCCGCTCTTCGGGGGCTGTTTGCCATCTCCGTCCATCGTCACCTCCTCCGCGTGTGGGATGTATGCATTTTCGAGGAGTCCATCTGATGTTGTAGCGTCGTTCCCATCCGGGACTTGAGACCGCCGCCGCATCACTCCCGCTGGACACATTTGGCGTAGAGATCCTTCAGCCTGCCGTGGGTGTCGTATTTACTCTTGAGCTTTCGGAACGCGTCTCCGTTGTAGATTTGCCAGAACTCCTCGGGCGTGAAGTAGGCATCGGAGTACAGGGACTTGATGCCATCAAGCTCGGTGACCTTGGCTTCGACCAGACGGTTGTAGTGACCGTCGGCCATGCGCCGGTCCCGGTGCCGGATGACGTCCCAGAAGCCAAAGTTCACATAGGTCTCGCGGCTGTCCATGGGGTAGAGGTCGAAACTTGCCTCACGATCCCAGCTCCGGATGGGACAGATCCAGACGGGCGTGAAGCGGATATTGTCAAGGTAGAAAGCAAGAAAATCCGGGCAGTTGGCGAGTGGAATGTCCACGTCCTGGATGACTGATTCACTGCGGTAGCCCAGCAGCCGCTCTACCCCGCGTGTCAGCCGCCACCTGCTGTTCCACCGCATGATCCGCGTGTAGGTGACGGAGTTCAGACGCGAGCGGCCGTACAGACGCCGGATAACAGGATTCTGAGCAAAAAGGTTCTTGGAGCACCAGAACCAGTCCGTGTCCCAGCGCCAGATATAGTCCCCTACGGTCAGGTAGTCCTCTTTGCGCTCGCGGATGGAGCGGTAATAAATGTGCTCGAACGTGTAATCACTGGTGTAGGGGGCGTTCTCTACGAAGCGGCCCACGGTCAGGTAGTACTCGCCTGGCCCGAAAACAGTGCCATCCAGGAAATCGATATCTTCTCCGCACCATCGTCCCAGGTCCCGAAAATAGGCGTCCGCATCCCGATGACGAATGTGCTCAAGCTGCACGTAGGGTTTGACCGGGACCGTCTTGACCCGCAGCTTGAGCGCGTAGCCCAGGGTGCCGTAGGAGTTGGGAAAGCCGTAGAACAGGTCACGATGCTCGTTGTCCGGCGCGCACACTACCGTCGAGCCGTCGCCGAGCAGGATCTCCATTTCATCCACGGTCTCGTGGACCAGCCCGTACTTGAAGGAGCTGGACTCGATACCGATCCCGGCGACTGCGCCGCCTATCGTGATGGACTTGAGCTGGGGCACGACGCTGGGCATGACGCCGTGCTCCAGACAGGCGTCGGTGAGCGCCGCATAGGTAGTCATGCCCTCCACCTCGACCCAGCCATGCGCCGTGTCCACCGCAATGACCGAGTTGAAATCCCGGACGTCGAGACCCTGTCGGTTGCCCTGTTTGCGGTCCCGGAACAGATTCGATGTGGGCTTGTCCAGGCGCAGCGAGGCTGAGGTTTGCGCCTTCGCGGACGCCATCAAACGTGCCTTTCTCTGCTCGTAGGTGTTGGCGACCACGGTGCCGTCATTGCTTCCAGGGGTGGCGGGGGCCCTGCGGAGCAGCCGCTTGCCGCGGCCTCAAACCACAAGACCCCGCAGAGCGGGGTCTTGCTTCGCTGCGATGCCCGGCGTGTTATCCGGGCAAACAGACCTACTGGGCCGGCGCGGCCTGCGGGGCCACTACGGCGGGGGCACCCATCATGGGCGCACCGTAGTAACCGGGGTAGCCGCCGTAGGCACCCGGGTAGCCGCCGTAACCGCCGTACGGACCACCCCACGGACCGCCGTAACCGTACGGGCCATAGCCATAGCCGGTGTAGGGATAACCGTAGCCGGAGCCACGACCCCAGCCGCGGCTGGAGAAGTTGGCGTCCACGTCGCCGAACATGTCAGTCATGCCGCTCCAGGGGCCGCCACCGTAGCCGCCGCCGGGCCAGCCGCCCCACCAGGCCTGAGCAGACTGAAAGGGCAGCGCAGCGGCGCCAAGAAGGGCCGCGGCAGCCGCGGCGGTCGTCACATACTTCATATTTGTTACTCCAGTATGAACTGCGGTCTTCAGTTCTTTCGGTTAGACGGCACATGCGTGCGCTCACGTGCCCCATAACGCCTCTCTCACACCTGAGTGCTGAAAAGTCGTCAGAGTAAGATACGCGTTTACGAGTAAATTCTCAAATAATTATCAACTGTATCGACGAGGCCTGGTCAGGACTCCTCCTCGGTGAAGACTTCTCCTAAAATCTGCCTTTGCGCCTGCCACCAGTTCTGCTCGAGAGCTCGGGCCGGCTCGACGGTTCAGCTGTCAGCTCGTGCGTGCTCCACAACGGCCGATACCGTGTTGAAATGAATGTCCACTGTATCCGTCCGGTCTCTGGCGTAGCCCCCCGCCATGGCCACCGCCACCGGCGCGCCGAGCCGCGCACAGTGCTCGAGCACAAGCCGGTCGCGGTTCCGGAGGCCTGACTTGGTCAGGGCAAGGCGCCCCAGTCTGTCGTCCCAAAACGGGTCGGCGCCGGCCAGATAGATGGCCAGATCGGGCGAGAAACGCTGCTGTGACGATTTCAGCCCTCGATCCAGCGCGCTCAGGTATTCCTCGTCGCCGGTATCGTCGGGGAGCGCGATATCCAGATCGCTGCACTCTTTGCGTGACGGGTAGTTTCTCTCCCCGTGTATCGAGAAGGTGAATACGCTCGGTTCGTCGGCCATGATTGCCGCCGTGCCATTGCCCTGATGCACATCGCAGTCGATGATCATGACTCGCCTTGCCCTGCCCTCCGCGATCATGGCCAGTGCGGCAACGGCAGCATCGTTGAACACACAGTAGCCTTCGCCCCTGTCGGCGTAGGCGTGGTGGGTGCCTCCCGCCAGGTTGACCGCATAACCCTCGTTCAACGCGACGCGACAGGCTTCCAGCGTGGCTCCGCTGGACCGCCGGGAGCGCTCCACCAGCTGTGCTGACCAGGGAAATCCCAGCGCGCGTATCTCCCGGGGTGAAAGCCGACCGAGCGTGACGGCGTCGATGTAGCGTATGGTGTGGGCCCGCAACAGCTCCTCATCCGTGACTGCCGGAGCGACCAGCAGCTCGTGAGGCGCGACCAGCTTGGCCACGACCACCCGCTCGCGAAGGCGGGAGTACTTGGAGATAGGGAAGCGGTGGTCAGCCGGCAGAGGCAGAACGAACTGGTCGGTACGGTATAGCTTCAACCGGCAACAGGCTCCTCGGGGTCGCCATGAAACCCGCCCAGCTCGTGCTCGAGCTCATACAGGCCGTCGAGCACCAGCGCGTTGGGGCTGATCGTTCCCACCACGGCACCGTCCTCGACCACCAGGGCACGTACCAGCTTGAAGCGGTCGAACAGCCGGGAGCAATAGCGGATATCCATTTCCGGGTGAACCGACAGCGCAGGCTTCTGCATTATTTCATAGACGTTGACCCGGCTTGGCGCCCGGTCGCGAGCCAGAACCTGACTGGCGATATCCGATACCAGCAACAGTCCGAACTGGTCATCCGCGTGCTTCTTCTCAACCACCAGCAGCGAGGTGCGCATACGCTTCATGGTTTTCAGCGCATCGCTGATGGTGGCTCTGGGGTCGATGGTCGTATAGGACTTCTTCATGAGATCCCTGACGCAGATCCGCTTTGTGCTTTTCATTGGCTCTCGGTTCGCTCCCAGTATTGCCACTCCCGCCTGCAACTCAGGATCTTACCGCCTTTGCGACGGAAGGGCTCGCCCCCTGGGAGCGGCGACCGGGTCAGCTTTATGGCGGGCGACCGGCAACCGCGGTCGTGGTGACGGCGCTGGCCGCAGAAAAAAGAACCCGCCTTCGAAAGGCGGGTTACAAAAATCACACTCCTTCGCAATGGCCGAGCAGGCTATCGTGGGGAACAAGGTGGGACCTGCCCGTCCGTCCCTCAACCGGTCAGAGCCGCGCGAACCCGCTCGTCCATCATGAATCGAGCCGGAAACTGCCGAGACATGTCACGAAACCCCGCGGGTCTCCCGGTACGCCGTGAAAACCACCGTGACGGCGTACTGCATTCGATCGCTGATTAATATTCTTCTGCTCTGGCGACGCGCCTGCGTCGCCCATGCCCCGGCCATAATTCTACCGTCTGGAACCCGTCGAAGGCAGACTGTCCCGGCAGTTCGTTCCGCCGACGCAGGCCACTGTTCGCTTGCCCGTTCCCCACGGCGTGTGGACACCCTGGGCAAGCGATTCCCACGGATCAGGACGGTCTCCTTTGCGGAGCAACCTCCGTGCCGACGGAAGGAAAGTTGTGATAATTCAGAGGGCTGGGCAGGGTTTGCAAGTCAGGGACGCATCCGGCATGTCAGCGTGGCCGACACTTCAGGTCGCGCTAAAACAAGAATTAAGTTGTAGTATCGCCTTTATTTGCATGTTTAAGAATGACTTATTTGGCCTTGCGGGGGAGTAAAGAATCTCGACAGATGGGTAGGTCCCAGGCGCCGGCGTGGCACCCGTGCTTGTCGCAGCGAGCCCGTGGTGCATGTTCGCTCGGCTGCAAAGAGGAGAAACGCCGGGGGATTCCGGCTCTGTCGGAAGGCGCCGTTCTCGCTGGTCGCTCAGAGGTTCACTTGCGCTTCACCAGCGTACCAATGTTCTTGCGCAGCCGGCTCACCAGTTTGTCTTCCGTTTTGGCTTGCTCTTCCGCGGCCCGCTGGGCTGCCAGCTGCACTTCATGGCGTCGTCGCATCTCCTGCTCTTTGCGCAATCCCTCCTTGATCCGCATGCGCATTTCGTCGGTCATCTGACCGGTGGACAAGGCGTCGAGGTCGCGGCTTTTTCGCAGTATCAGACCGGTGATTTCGTCCAGTTTGTCGCGGCTCACGTCCTTCGCGTCGATCCATCGCGTTGTGGTACCCACTTCGAGCAGGTTGCGTATTTCGAGCCGGATCTTCCGCTGCTTGATGTCGGGCGAGAACTCCAGGCGTACGATAACCTTCGGCTCCACGTAGAGACTCCCGCCGTCCATGGTGAACTTCTCCTTGAACTGGAAGTTGTTCCGCCACAGATACTCGCGCTGGGCAACAAACTCGTTGCGGCCCTTCACATTGACCACCCGCACGTCGGCTTTGGGCTGCTGACATTCGAAACGCACGGCGAGCTGGTTGATGTTCTCCCAGTTGTCGACCGACAGGGTGTAGTTTTCCTGCCGTAGGTTGTTCAGGGGGCCCACGCCTTTGATGTCGTACCCCACAGGAACCTCCGGCTGCACCATGTTCAGAACCTCGATCGCCTCACGGAGATACTCGTGTATTGCCTTGAGCGCCGGCTGCAGCTCACGTGCCACCGCGGACTGCTGGCTTTCCTGGCTTTCCTGGCGTTCTTGTTCTGAACGAATGACTTCTGACTGTTTCTTCAGCTCGTCAAGGTAGCCCATCACAGACTCCTCTCAACATGTCCCCACGTACACACCAGACGGAACGCTGGCGCGGACTCCAGCCCATCTGCTTCCCCGGAATGCTCCCGGCTCACCGATGGAAAGTCGGCCGCTATGCAGAGAATCCGGCTGCACCTGCGCTTCGCGGCCGGTACTCTCTGCCGAATTATCGACCGGAAAACAAGAAAATGAAGCGTTTTCCCTGGAGCCGCTCGATTACTGCCAAACAGTCCGCAATACTTACAGCTGCGCGCCCGGCGACCTCGCCTGCGGGAACCCGGGTCCGCGACCCCAACACTTCTTCGACAGAGGGAGCAATCGCTTGACTAAACAACACCCTATTGCCGTTGTCGCCGGGGTCGGCCCTGGGCTGGGGGCCGCCTTGTGCCGCAAGCTCGCGGCGGCCGGCTATGCCGTCGCCGGATTGGCTCGCAGCACCGAGTTCGGCGACAGTCTGGCAGCGGAGGTGGTCGCTGGTGGAGGCCGGATGAGCTTCGCCGCCTGCGACCTTACCCGGGATGATGGCGTTGAAGAGGTATTCTCTGAGATCGAGCAGCGGTGGGGGGCACCATCGGCGCTCGTTTACAATGCCGGGGCTTTCCTGGCCGGTTCCCTCGCGGACACCGCGCCCGAGGATTTCAAGTGGCTGTGGACCCTGAATTGCTTCGGCGCCTACCTGTGTGCCCGCCGCGTCGCGCCGGGCATGCTGGAACACGGCGGTGCCATTGTCTTCACCGGCGCCACGGCCGCGGTCAAGGCAGCGGCCGGTTTCTCCGCCTTCGGTTCATCCAAGTTCGCGCTCAGGGGACTGGCGCAATCTCTCGCCCGGGAACTGGGACCGAAAGGCGTGCATGTGGCTCACGTGGTCATCGACGGCGTTATCTGGACCCCAAGGACAAGCGGTGTGCACGGGCTCAGCGAATCGCAATGTCTTAAACCGGAAAATATCGCCGATACCTATATTCATCTTCTTCAACAGGAGCGCTCCGCCTGGACCCACGAGTTGGACATTCGTCCTGACGTCGAGTCCTTCTGAGCGCTGGGGCCATCGTCCCGGCGGGACCCGCGCCCGTTATGCGTCTTTCTTGATGAATGTCGAGGCATCCCCACCTTTCCACTAGCGCCTACAGACGCACTGCCGGCTGCCGATAGAATAAACTGTCCCAGGAGTGAAGCCTCAATGTCCCGCAGGGCTGGAATACCCATGAGCAAGCCAACTGACTGGCAGGCGGCCGACTTTAACGACTTCCTGCTTACCAAAGCAGCGCGCGAAACGAGCGACTACCAAATCTTTGTCGACGCCTATCGTGACTGGTATGGGCACGAGCCCACCCAGAACACACTTGAACGAGTGTTCGGCGCCTACCTGAAATCGGGCGACCTGCCCCATTACGTTCGTCACTACGCCCGCGAGTACGTGGCGAGTCATCCCGGTCCGGTGCAGACCCTGGTGGAGCGCCACCGACAAAGCCAACGGGCCAACGTGGTTGCCTTCGGCATGTTGGTCGTGCTGGTGCTGTTCGCCATGGCGATCGCCTAGTCACTCCGACCCCACCCCGTTATCAGGCTCCCGCCTGCGGGCTAGCCCAGGCGACAGCGTCTCGTTCAGGTGACCGCCGTGCGGTATTCTCCGTCCACGGGTCATGAGCCATTGTGGGGGTGTGCCGCTGTGTTTTCGGACGTGGACGAGCCCGGGGCGGGCAGGCGTGACAGCGCTGCAGGAACTTCGGACATTCATCTCATCCATGACGGCACCCTGGATCTGCAGCCGCTTGCCGAACTCACGCCGGAGCGGCGGCTCATCGGCCTGGAGTGGAGCGAGCGCTCGGCGCCACCCGCCGCCGCCCGCGTTCTCCTATACCTGCCCGCTGAGAAAACCCGGGAAATCGTGCCCCTGCTGTTAGAGAACCAGTGGGAGGTAGGCGTCCTCCCCCACCCTGAGGCGAAGCTGGTGAACAGGGCCTTGGGGCTCAAAGGCAAGGTGGAGC
>JASJBY010000250.1 GCA_030066245.1 Gammaproteobacteria bacterium | reverse complement strand
GTCAATGCCCACCCTGCAAGTGTAACCAGCGTGGCGAGGCTCCCGGCGAATGCGGTGCCACGATAGTTTCTGTTGGGCTCCAGCGGGGCGGCGAGCAGCACGCCCTGGTCATCGTAGCGCGCGATGCGCACGCCCATGGCGCCTACCAGCGGGATCTCCGCGTGAAGAAAGTCTTCCGTTGCCTGCAGCGATATCGTCATGCCGAAATGGCCCCGTGTGGGTCTTGGGCCGAGGCCGAAAACGCCTAGGATCTCGTACTGGCCATCACCACCCGATAAAGCGTCGTAGGATGCCTCGGACCCAGTTGCGTATCACTCGGAGTGGCGACGCATTCTCAGTCGAGTAAATGTATGCATCCGTTCGCATTTTCGGGCCGAGCGCTCGTTTGGCCTCGCGAAAGGTCTCTTCGGCAGCTTCTCGCGACGTATGCGGACCACCTATTGAGATCATGTACCAACCACTACCCGTGGCCGTTGACGCGTGGGTCCGAGCCTCGAGGTTGCTGTATCCTTGCGCCTTGAAGAAACGGTTGAGGGATTGGATCTCGCGTATTGCACTCGCTTTGTCTGGCGCGCTTGCCACGGCGACGAAATGAAGCCCGGTTACGAAAACCAGAACATACACGTAAACCAACAGGCCCATGGCCACCAGCGAGCCAAGGATCGCCGCCCACCGCAACACGCTGCGTCCCCGTTGTCGCCCGACAGACTCCTTCTCCGCATTCTTCTCCAGGGGGACCGACATCTCCTGTTTTGGCGCTGCTTTCCGGGCTAGCACCGATCGCCACCATATCCAGGTACGGGCCTGAATGTTCAGGGTACGCAGCACGTTGTAGAGCAGCACCAGAATGAAGACGAGTGCGAGACTACCTGTCAGAAGCGGGCGTTCGATCAGGTAGTCGATGGTCTCTTCGAGATCTTTGACGTAGGCGATGATGACAAGTGGCGCGAGCAGATTTCCGAACCAGCGCGTGGCCCGATCGAAGGCGTCCCGCAGGGGGTGCTTTCGTTCGGCCGAGGGCTCTTGAGCGCCGTGCTCCTTACTCATCATCCTGGGGCGTGCGATAAGTCACGATAGCCTCACTGACTGGCCATTTGCCACTGCACCAAGACCTCGCCGCCGAGGGCCGCATCATCGTATGCACTCGTGCAAACCTACGTGTAATACCGATAACGCCACCGCGTTTCCAGGCGCCTTTTCTTGAGAGCCTCACACCGAGCGGGGGCTAACGCAGGTACACTCCATCCTCGCCTATCTTTCCCGGTCCGTCGAGCACATAGATGCCCGCGGAGTTGGCCTGTACATGGAACGAGAGGTTGCCATCGTGGGCGGCGGTCTCACGGCCGCTCACCGCGTCGCGATAGTTGCCCTCGCGGACGCCACCCACGGTGATGTCCTGGCCGCCGCCGATGGTGAGCCCGACCACGGCGTAGCTCTCGCCATCGTTGTGGTCCCGGACGAACGAAAGGCCGCTGCCCCACTCGTTCAGGTGACTCATGGGCGCCTTCTGCAGTGCCGGGATGGCCCGGCGGATCTGGTTGAGGCGCCGCACGTGCTGGTAGAGCGGGTGGCCCTGGGTTTCGGCGATGCGCTCGTCGCTGATGTGGTCGCCGAAATAGGCGCGGCCCGTCTGGTCCAGGGTGTCTTCGTTGCCGATGACGTCCTGGGGCGCCCCTTTCATGAACTCGATCTCTTCGCCGAAGTAAAGGCAGGGGATCCCCCGGACGGTCCACAGGAGATTGTAGGCGGCCGCCGCCATCCACTGCTCGCCCTTGAAGCGAAAGCGGAAGTCGTTGTCCGGACCCACATCGTGGTTCTGCAGGAAAGTGACCAGCTCGGTGGCGTTGCCGTAGATCCAGTCCATCTCGAGCACCCGGGCAACGCCCTCGAAGCTGCCTCGGCTCAGGTTGTCGCGGAAGGTGGAGAACAGGCCGAAGTCCAGCTGGGGGAAGCCCGAGTCGCCGCCGGCGTTGGGATCCCTCGGGTCGTAGCCAAGCCGGGTGTACCACCACGGGCGGATCTCGGAGGGCCCGTTGTCGCCGCCGCCGAGATCACCCCAGCCATAGCCCTTCACCAGGTTCTCGCCGAACACGAACAGCCCCGGCTTGTGCGCTTTCCAGGCGTTGACGTACTCCAGCAGGTTGTCGCGCTCGATGTGCTTGACCGTGTCGATACGCAGAGCGTCGACCCCCATGTCCAGATAACGCTGGATGGCCCCGATGATGTATTCCTTGACGTTCCAGCGCTCGGTGGCGAGGTCGATGCAGTCGCCGGCCATATGCCGGTGCTGGAGGGGGTAGGCGCTCTCCCAGTCTCCGCCCATGATGAATCCCTCCTGGTGATACCACTCGGGATCGAGCGTATTGGCGTCGATGCCGAAGAAGCGGCCAGGCTCATAGCCAGGCTTGGGAACGGTCTCCCCGGTCTTGGGGTCCACCAGCGGCTCCCGGCCCTCGGGATCCCGGGCGTGGCGCTCCCGGTACCACTGGGGGGCCACCGGGTTGTCCAGATCATCCCGATTCGGCCAGGCGTAGTTGCCCAGGTTGCCCTGGTAGGGGCCGTGGTTCACGTTACCCTGCTCGGCGCCCTGGGGAACGTAGTACTTCATGGGCAGATGATCGATCCAGACCTTACCGCGGATGCCGAACTGGCAGGAGTGGTTGATCACCACATCCTGGATCACCTTGATTCCCCGCGCGTGCGCCTCGTTGATGAGATCCTGGTAGCTTGCCCCCGGTGATTCGAGACGGGGATCAATGCGCGTCCAGTCATAGCCGTGATAGCCGTGATAGTCGAGACCCGAGCGGTTCTCGATGGGCGGCGTGATCCAGATGGCGCTGAAGCCCAGCTCGCGAATGTAGTCCAGCCGCTGGATCAGGCCCTTGAAATCACCGCGCCAGTGGGGATCCACGGCCTCCCCCGCGCCGTTGAATCGGATCCGATCGCGACAGAAGAAATTGTTGCTCGCGTCACCGTCGTAGAAGCGGGCGGTGAGCAGGAAGTAGATGGTTTCCTCGCGAAAGTCCGTGCGCCCTTCAACGGGGCCAAGTCGCGAACCGTGCTCTGCCGGGTTCGTTTTTTGCCCCTTGCGTCGGTCTTTCTGCTTCGAAGGCGCCTTCGGTTGCCGCTCGTGCCATTGACCGTCGACCCCGAACCAGCCGTCCGATTGCCGGTGCAGATCGGCGGTCTGACGTCCGTGGCCATCGTGAAAGAGAAAGCGCGCGGCCACCACGTCCTGGAACCGATAAACGAACCACTCGTCGTCCTCCGCGGTCATGGGCACACCCGGCCAGGTACTGCCGGTCGCCGCCGGTCGCGTGTCCCAATAGTGGATGTAGACGGCGTCGCCCCAGCCATCGGGCCTCTGGAAGTGAACAACAAGGTCGGTCACAGCGGAGCTCCCGTAGAACCGTGATCTGAGGTCATGGAGCGGCCTGCGCCCGGGCCTGTGCCCAACGTCGTCGTCGGTCCGTAACGGCCCGCCGGCCCCGGCACGAACTCTCTGCAATCTATCGCGTTATCCATAGCCCCCACTCCTTGTTTGGGACATCCGCCAGTGAAACGCAGACTCTTGCATTCCGCGGCTGTTTTCAAGCCCGAGCCGGACTTCGCGTTGACCGACTGAATGCTGCCCGCCCTCCTCGACCGGCGCGTTCCTGCCCGTTTCGATTGAAGGCCGGCAAAAGTTAAAGGACTCGGCGGGCGTGCCGAGAACTCAAGTGACGGGAGTCACACTCGCGTGGACGTCCTCGGCGCTGACCTCACCCGAAACTGCAAGTGATCGCGGACTGCCGGTCAGCCGGGGGTCTTTAATGCCATTCGACCAGGGAGATACGGCATGGCAGAACTCGCTACCTTCTTCGGTTCCATCAATCTGAGCGATCTGCGCGGCGCAGATTCATTGACGTCTCGAATTCTGGAGTTCATGCAGCAAAAGCACCCGGGGGCCTACGCGAAGATGCCGAAGCCCACGGATGCCGACGAATCGGAAATAGAGGGCTTCTCAACTTATCAGGACTTCAGCGAGTACATGTACACGCTTGCGCTGTTCTTCGAGGAACAGGAGAAGTCCGCCTACCTGGACTTCTGGTTCGAGATGCTTGCCGAGGATCCGGATCAGCTCAAGGATTATCTGTTTCCGCCCATGGGCTACAGCCCGCAGATGCAGGAAGAATGTCTGCAGCTGCTGAAGTCGGAGTACGACTACGACTCCTTCGTCGAGATGAAGCAAAGCGGCCAGTCGGGCGAGGCCGTGGCTGCCAAGCAGGGTACGGGCTAGACAAGCCGTCGTCGCCTTTGCCGACGTCAACGCCGGGTGCGCCGTGCACAGCGGAACACCCGGAGGTCTCCCTGCACCCTGTCCAATTCATCTTGGCCTTTGCGGCCTCTGCGCGCCCCATGCCAGAGCCCGTCGCCTCGCAACGCGTAGCCCCCGGCTGACCATCTTCTGAGCAACCTGTCCGAAGCGCTTCACGCCTCCGGACCGGTGCCGGCGGTGGCCGACGCTCCGCGCTCGCGAAATATCCCCCTACGCCTTGCGCTTGACCACGCTGTCCGTTCGGAGCACCCTGTAGACCATGCGCAGGGACCGGTCCCTGTGTTCCCATACCTGGGGGAGACTCCCGTCACGGTAAGGTACCATGGTCAGAGTGCGAGCCAGCACGACAATTGCGCGCCCGGCAGAACAGATCTTTCAGTTCGTGGCCGTGGATTTCCTGAAGAACTACGAGCGGTGGTCTCCGGAGGTCATCTCGCTGCAGGCGTTGTCGAAGGGGCCGGTCGGGGTGGGAACGACCTGGCGGCAGGTGCGAGTCGATCAGGGTCGACGCACCGAATCGACCTTCCGCGTGAGTCGATTCGAGTATGCCAAGCTCGTGGACTTCGAAGGGACGTCGAATCCGTTCCGGGTCCGATACCAGCTGGATCCCAGCGCTAACGGGACCCGTTTGACCTTTACCTTCGAGCTGTCCCGGCTGGAGCTCTACATGCGGCCTTTCCAGAAGCTCATTCGCGTTGCAATGCAGGACGGTGCCGAGAAGGTTGTGCGCAACATCCGACGCCTTATCGAGACGGATGTCTCCAAGGCCGTTA
This sequence comes from Gammaproteobacteria bacterium, assembly GCA_030066245.1. Classification (GTDB taxonomy): domain Bacteria; phylum Pseudomonadota; class Gammaproteobacteria; order JAABTG01; family JAABTG01; genus JASJBY01. The sequence goes on along the minus strand of JASJBY010000250.1, from coordinate 2,411 downwards.
ACCGTTAGCAAACGCCACCGAGGGAAAACGTCCTATGGATTTCATTACCGACAAAGACCAGAACATGATCCCCTTCGTGCTTGCGCAGATTCTCGACAGCGTCGTCAACGGCATAACGCTGTCCGATCCGGACCAGGAGGACAATCCCCTCGTCTACGCGAACGCAGCGTTCGAGCTCATAACCGGCTACGACCGGGAAGAGATACTCGGGCGCAACTGCCGGTTTCTCCAGGGAGACGACCGGGACCAGGAGGGCATCGAGCAGATTCGGCAGGCCATGCGCAATCATGAGGCTACCACGGTCACCCTCCGCAACTACCGCAAGGACGGTAAGCTGTTCTACAACCGCTTCTCGATTCGTCCGCTGCTGGACCGCGAGGGCCGGCTTATTTACTACCTGGGCGTTCAATACGACGTGACCAGGCAAGTGCAGGCCGAGGAGGAATTGGGTCGGCTGAACGCCCTGCTGGAAAAGGTGGACAGCTCCTAGAGCTCCGTCATAGTGGTTTTGGCGGAGTACTAAGCAAGCTAGGGGCCGCTACGCACTGGTTGCAAGCGTACCATCGCAGCGAGTGACTGCAGGGAGCCTGGAGTCGAGGCAGCTGCACGCAATACCGACGGCGGCCTCGCCAGCATTGGCGTGTGTCTAGTGATGCCGCCAACCGGACTCCTGAGGCCACGTCAGCGCCACCACGGTGTCCTCGTCGTCGTCTTCCCGTGTTTCATGGGTTCCCAGGGGCCACTGGACCGTCGGCTGGGGAACTCGAACTTCCGGTTCCGGCACCACTTCCTGAAGACGCAGGCCATCGTCATTCCAGACTAGCGTTCGCTGCTTGTTCATCGCGACACCTCCACAGGGGGGCTCTCCTGACTTAAGTGTCGCGAAACGCGCCAAACAGCACAGCGACCCCCGTCACAACGGGACGGCGTCGGATTTCACAGTTTCAACCCGGGTCGGAACGGCCTCTCAAAACAGGCACGCGGTACGCCGTCGACCCCGGCTTTTGCTCCTTTGCCTGGCGCACCGCCCGGGAGTACGAGCCGTTTCGTGAATAGGTCACATTCCCAGCGGCATTCTTTACCCGCCAGTGCAGCACCCGGAGGCTAGGTTTCCTTAGAATGGGAACCACGAGCTTTCCAAGGACGGGTCTATCACCACAGGGCACTGGTGAGTCGGGTTCAAAATATTAATAACACTCCGTGGAGGCGTCACGATGGTAAACAACAAGACGAACAGCGATGGAACCGCCCTGGCTCGGGATACCGCCTTCAAAGATATCGTGGACGGGCACCCCGAAAGCATCCTGATCTTCGCCGAAGACGGCGTTCCACTGTACGCGAACGCATCCGCCTCAGGGCTCTTGTCACGTCTCGCAGACGAGGGACAGACGCTGCCGGACGCGTTGGCCCATGCCAGCGACGATACGGCGCGACTGACCTTGAGCGACGTCATCGGAGGTGAGGTTGTGCTCACAGTCCGCGCCGACGCCATAACGTGGGAGGGGCGCGCCGCCCGCTTGCTCTACGTCACCGACGAGACCCACCAGACCCGCCAGCATGAGTCCCTGGCCCGTCTGGCCTACACCGACCATTTGACCGGCCTCTACAACCGTCGCGGACTCGAGTTGGTGGCTGAGCACCACTGTTTGGTCGCCGCCAGGGCCGGCGAGCACGTGGTGGCTTTCTTTATCGACCTGGACGGCCTGAAACAGATCAACGACCGGTATGGTCATCACACGGGCGATGAAGCCCTGGTGGAGCTGGCGGACGTGATCGGTGCCGTATTCCGCGACTCGGACATTAAGGCGAGAGTCGGAGGCGACGAGATTGTGGTTCTGATCACCGAGGACGCGCCCGGTCGCGTCGACCATCTGCTCGCCCGCATCAGCACGGAGGTGGAGCGTCGCAACGCGGCTTCAGGACGCCAGCACAACCTGTCAATCAGCATCGGCGTGGCCCGCCATGGGCCTGAAGCAGGCCTAAACATCGATGCCCTGCTGGCCGAGGCGGACAGGTGCATGTACGACGCGAAGCGTCAGGCCCAACCCGGCGCGGCGCGTCCCGGCGAGACGGATGCGCAGGGACCCGTGGTCGGGGTGGAAGCCGCGGCACCCCAGTCCTTCAACCTGGCGCTGATGTATCTTGCACTGTGAGGCAGCACTCGCCATACGGAATGCGTCCGCAGACGACTTATGCACAACATTGGTGCGCACTCGAGGGTGCGTCCGTCGCTCACAAGGCTATTTGGCGGATCGTTTGTGTCGAGCTTCTATCTGTATGAAACCCGGAATTTTTTTGTCTTGGCCACAAAGTCACCCCTTGGGGTGCTCGATTTTGCCGACCGGTGACCGTGATCCGCCCCTCGTTTTCATCCACAAAGTTTTCCACAGGCACTGTGGATGAGTATTTCT
>JASJBY010000249.1 GCA_030066245.1 Gammaproteobacteria bacterium | reverse complement strand
CCCTTGAGCCATAGTCCCGCTATGCCTCTGCGGGCGATCGACCAAGCTGCTTTGCCAGAGTGACCCAAGATTCCGAATCCCGGTGAGAAATGCGCGCCAGCGCTTCGTCCCGCCTCGAGCGGTCGACGGAACGGGCCGCTATCGGCTACAAGTAATAGACCCGTCCAAGGAACACGCTTGAGGTGTTGGTAAAGCGCGCGAGCAGTAATCTCTGGGGCCTTTTGACCACATTCGTCGCCGGTGTCGCTGTGGGTGTGCTGGCTACCGTGTGGTATGGCGGAAGTCGACACCCAGACAGCGACGTGAGCGCCCGAATCACAGCGGCTCCGGAGTCGGCGCTGTTTCCGCCGGAGTCGGAGCATATCAGCCGGGCAGGGTCCCGGCCCCCAGGTCCGGAGCTCGATCCTCCAAACGATGTTCGCGATGCGGTGTTGGTCGTGTCCGTCCTGGATGCGCTGGGGCGGGAGACGGCTCGGGTTCTGAGCGCCCGATTGGGTGCCGAGGGCGTACCGGTGCTGCCGCTGGCCGCGCTGCGAGGTGCTGCGTCCGTGACGGCGAGGGACCGGTTCGGACGCGAGTATCCTGTCCAGGCCGTTGTAGCGTTCGACTTCGAGTCCGGGCTGGTGGCGCTCGGGGCTCGGGCGGCTGGCGCACCTGCGCTGGCTGTCTCGCGGGAAGACCACCCGCTTTACCTGGGCCGGGAGGTCCAGCTGCTGACGTCGTCCCGGGTGGCATCAGGCTGGGTCGACGGCAGCTCGATGGAGCGACTGGATAGCCCGTCTCCCCTGATGCCCGTGCGCCTTTCCCGGGAGCGGGCGTCAGACACCGGAGTGCTGCTGGCGCCTGAGCAGCAAACGGTGGTGGGCATTCTCTACCCAGGCTCGGATCCGGAGGCAGTGCCGGGCGCGCTGCAGGCGAACAGCCTGCGTGTCCTCCTGTCTCAGGTGCAGCGCGGCGAGAGGTGGCCTTTGGGCAGTGTGCTCGAGCGTTACTTCACCGAGGTGCCTGCCGGCATGTGGCAGCAACTGGGCTACCAGCGTTCCCGTGGCGACTGGGAGGCTGTCATGACGCTCGGTGCCCGCCTCATGGACGTCTCGGCCCGACATGGTGAGGCGTTGAGACCCCTTCTGGAATCGGTCGCTATCGAGCGTGCCCGGGCGCATCTGGCCGATGGCGAGTACACCCGGGCGTTGCGGTGGCTGGAAAGGGGGGCGGCGGTGCTGGGGGATACGCCCGCGATGCTTGCGGCAGCGGCAAGCACAGCCACGGCGATGGGTGATTTCGCGGCGGCGCGCAATTACGTAACCCAGGTTCTGCAATACGGCAACGCCGCCGACAGCGCGGTGCAGCAAGATCTCAGGAAGACTGTCATGGCGCAGGCACAGGTACTCCGGAAACGCGGTGCAACGGATGAGCTGATCGCCTTGCTGACGGAGGTTGTGCTGCTGGACCCGACCTACGGGCGGTATCACGCGTATCTCGGCGAAGCTCACCTGGCGCGCAGAGAGTACGGTCTGGCGCTGGACCACCTTTCTCGGGCCGCCGAGCTGGACAGCAGCCTGGCTGCACGTCTTGCGCCGGCAATCCAGCGAGCACAGGTCAAGGTCAGCGTGCCCGACTTGACCGAGGTGCCCTATCTCCGGAGCGCGGGGGGCATTCGGGTGGGCGTGCGATTGAACGGGACGGGGGACATCTATCGCTTCGTCCTCGACACGGGTGCCTCCCAGACGGTCGTGGTACGACCGGTGGCCGAGCAACTCGGCATCGAGGTAAACGGAGCGACCCCGCGGGTTCGTGTGCGAACCGCCAGCGACGAGGTGGTTGCACCCCTGGTAACGCTGCGGTCAGTGGACCTGGGCGGTGCTGTCGTTCCCGGCGTGAAGGCCCTGATCATGGAAGACCTCGGGGGGCCGGACGGTCTTCTCGGCCTGAGTTACCTCAGCTACTTCGACGTGAGCATAGAGCAGGACGCCGGCATCCTCTCCCTGCGGCGCAAATAGCAGACCGGCAGGAACGCGGCCGAAGAATTTAGGATGGTGGCTGCTGGCCACAACCCCGCGCGGCCGCTCTCGCCCCATGGCCACCCAAACCAGACCGGCAACCGGCGAGGTTCAGGAACCGTGCGCGGAGCGTGGCGCGTCGGTCGCAGCCGTCAGGGGAGGACGTTGCGGAGGCGCCGCTGCCGGTGTTTCCCGGCCGCCGAGCCGGATGTTGAGGGGAGACTCCTGGACCTCCCATTGCCCTTTCAACACGTTGCGAGGCCCGTTCCCGCTGAACGCGAGATAGCTATATTTCCCGTAGTGGGGCAGCTTGCGTGACAGGCCGGCAACGGCTGCTGCCTCGTGAGCAGCGAGCCAGCCGAGGGCAAGGCGGTTTTCACCCGGCCTTGCGAAGACCAGGGCGACGCTGTGAGCAGAACGACCGAAGCGCTGGTCCTCCAGGGTGAGCTGCTTGTCCGACAAGCGCAAGTCTTGCCCTTGCGCACTGTCCGTCACTTCCGCTCGAAATCGGTTCTGCCAGCCCAGCAGCCAGACGGGACGATCCGAGGGAAGCTCGCGGAGCTGGTCGTCCCGGACGATGTCCTGCTTGCTGGCGCCCCAGCTTCTGGCCAGCCCGCTGTATGCCTGCTGCATTTGCGTCGATGCCGAGGCCGGTAGTACGAACAGCAAGTCGTCGGCCCCGAAAAGCTGTCCGAGGGACGGCGGAATCTCCGCCGGGTGCAGCCGCCTGAAGACGTCGAACCGGGAATCCACCATGAGCCGCAGGGGTCTCCCGGGAACGACCAGGTCGAAGGCCTGTTCGGCGGCTTGACTCTTGATAACGGCCTCGAAGCCGGCATCGTCTCCTTGCAGCTGAACCCAGATCGGCACCTGCAGCCTGTAGGGGGCCTGCTCCTGTACCTGTCGCAGGACCCCTTGCACGCGGTATCGGTCCCCATCCTCGACAACGCTCAGTTGATCCACGGCGAGCGACGGCGCGCCGACCCGCTCGGTCCACTGCGTGAATTCCTCGGCCAGCGACATGTCGCTTACCGTCTCGAACGCCGCACGCAAATCCGCATATCCCGCCGCGCGGAATTGGTGGTCGGCATAAAATCGCCGCAGACCGTCCAGGAAGGCAGAGTCCCCCAGCTGAAGCCTGAGCATGTGGAACAGCATGAGCGCCTTGTTGTAGCCCACTGCCTGGGAGACTTCACCGTGGCGCGCCCGAAAACTGGTCAGCGGGAAGTCCCGGTCTTCAGCCACGTAGTCCGCGTACTTTTGCAGAGCTGAGCGTCGATACGCCGGACCCAGGCCCCGCTGCTCCTGCACCAGGTGGTCGGCGAGATATGCCGTCAAGCCCTCGCTCCAGTTCCCTGCGGCATAGTCCACGTAGACGCCGTTCCCCCACCAGTTGTGAAGGATTTCGTGGGGGAAGGAGGAGTGTAGGATGAACGGCAGGCGAATCACTCGCGGGCCGAGCAGCGTGAACGATGGCATGCCGTAACCGGTTTCCCAGAAGTTCTCGACCAGAGCGAACTTCGCGTAGGGGTAGGGTCCCAGCAAGCGATTGTACAGACCGAGGTACCGGTCGGTCGCATCCAGATATCGGCGAGCCAGTTGGGGATCAGGGCGTCGAAGGAACACCATGGCCTCGGCCACCGGCGTCGCCCGGCGGTAGACGTGGAAACGATTGGCAAGGAGATAGATGTCATCCTGGGGCTGGCCTTCCTTCCAGACGCTGACAGCCGCCTTTTCCTCCGGCGCCGACAGCCGTCCCTCTCCCTGGCTGACCGCTTGCCATCCCGGGGGCAGTTCGACACGTAGGGCAAAGCTGACCATGGTGTCGTCGAAGCGCGGATACCAGAAGCTGTTCCCATCCAGATAGACACCGTCGGGTGCCACGTGGCCGGCTGTGTATTGCTGCAGCCTCCCGCGCCCTTCCCGTACTGTGTCGAGGCCGTGGTGAAGGCGGCCGCCGTAGACCAGGGTGGCGGTCTGGCGCCCGGGCGGCAGCTTCAGGCGGTAACGCTCGATGGGCACCGGACCCGCCAGGCGTTTTGTTACCATGAGCGAAGCGTCGTCTTCCAGGACACGGGCCTCGAGCCCTGCATGCAGGTGGAATGACCGCACGGCGCCGGATGTCCCGGCAGGCTCCGGCCAGCTTACCCGGTCCGTGACCTGGATCCGTTGTTGACTCGGTTCCACCCGCACGTGCAGGTCGTGACTGAGGGTGGCAGCGGACAGGGGCCAGGGTGCTGCGAGGGTCGCCAGGAGAAGGCAGCGAGGAACTAGGTCTGCGATGTCGGGTCTGGTTAAGGCGAACATTCGGGTACTCTTCGGCTTCTATTATCAAACGTGTCATCCGACACGGGGCGGTTATCATGACAGACACGACACCGGCACAGCCTTCGACAAAGACTAGTCGGGGAATACCTCCCTACGGCCGCTCTTTTTGGCTGTTCATCGCCGTTGCCCTGTCCGGCAGTCTCGGTGCGTGTCAGTCCGCTCCAAGCGATCCCCCTGAGTCGCATGCGCGCCCCCACGGTAGTCTGACAGCCGCTTCTCACCGGCATTCGGCGGCGAGCGAGCCCGAGTACGTTACTCCACGGGTCCTAAACCTCGCCGCGATCGCCAGTCTCGACGGCATTGTGCCGCAGCTGGCCGAAAAGGACGTGATTTTCGTTGGCGAGACCCACACGCGGTATGACCACCATCTCAACCAGTTGGCAATTATCCAGCGCCTGCACGCTCGCAACCCTGACATCGCCATCGGCATGGAGTTCTTTCAACAACCTTTCCAGGCCTACCTGGACGATTTCGTCGCGGGTAAAATCGATGAACGCGAATTGCTGCGGCGCACTGAATATTATGACCGATGGCGATTCGACTACCGACTTTACAAGCCGATACTCGACTTCGCCCGCGCCAACCAGGTCCCCGTAATTGCGCTAAACGTGCCACGGGAGATTACTGACAAGGTCAGTGAGGGTGGCCTAGAGAGTCTCGACGAAGCGGAGAGGGCGCAAATACCCGCGGAGCTGGATCGGGGCGACGAGGCTTACCGCGAGCGCCTCATGACCGTATTCTCCCAGCACCCCGGAGTTGAGCGAAAGCAATTTGAGAATTTCCTCAGCGTCCAGGTCCTATGGGACGAGGGGATGGCAGATCGCGCAGCGCGCTACCGGAGCGAACATCCTAAGCGACAGCTGATTATTCTGGCTGGCAGCGGCCACGTGGCTTACGGCATGGGAATCCCGGACAGGCTGGCACGGAGGCAAGACGTAGATGCGGCCATTGTTCTGCAAGGTCTGAGCGGATCGCTGGAGCCCGAAATGGGGGACTTTCTGCTCCTGCCCCAGGAACTTGACCTGCCCCCGTCCGGCAAGCTTGGCGCCTATCTGAACTCTGGCGAAAACGGCGTGGAGGTCGCGTCTTTCGCCACTGGCAGCGCGGCCGAGGCGGCGGGCCTTCGCGCGGGGGACCGTATTCTCGCGCTGAACGGCGAGCCGGTAGATCGCTACGCAGACGTGCTTGTCGAGTTGTGGAACAAAAAGCCCGGGGAACGCGTTACCGTGCAGGTTCGCCGGGCCGGCTGGCTCGCGGGAGACAAGGATATAAGCTTCGACGTAAGCCTGCGCTAACCTGACCTCAGGCAACGCAGTTGATTAGCGGGCTGATAGGGTTTCGGCCGGGCCAAAAATCAGCTTAACTCTTTGACGGAGAAAAAAACCCATCCCCCTTACACTAAAGGCGGACAACCGTCTGACCGTCCCCAGCACCAACAGACCCCTGGCCTCCCCGCAGGCGCTCTTACGAGACGCCGTGGGTGTGGCCGACACTCCAGCCTCGCTTTACCGAAGCCCGCTCAGCCGGGCTTCTTATGTCCGCGCCAAGCCACGTGAGGAGTTCCTCCCACTGCGGAACATCGCGGCGGATTCGAGAGCTGGGGAGCTCATGGATGCCCGCACCCAGCTCCTGCGCCGTCACATAGTTCTGGGTTTCCCGCAGTTGCGCCACAAAGGGAAAGTCGAGACGCTTGAGAAATCGCTGCAAGCCGGCGAAGACGCGCGTGCGAGCCTTGACGCGATTGGCGACGATACCAACACGGACGTCGAAAGCGCGTAGCTTGCCGATGAGCAGCAGTTGCTCGATGAAACGCGACAACGCGTGGATGTCGATATAGGATGGCAGCACCGGGATCAGA
>JASJBY010000248.1 GCA_030066245.1 Gammaproteobacteria bacterium | reverse complement strand
TTAAGTCAAAGGCTTATCGGGGTCACGGCGGCCGTTTCTGAAATCCCAGTCTCATGGCGCGCGCATTGCATAACAGTAGACAGTCGTCGAGTTCCAGGAACCGGTGACGTTTCCACAGCACGGCAGGGGAGAGAGATCATGATCAACGTATATGACATGGCCAGCGGCGAACTCCTTCACCAGAATAAGAGTGCGGCGAAGTGCGCCCCCCAGCGCGCCGAGACGGTACAGGACGACGCGTCCCTGGCCCGGGTAAGGGAACGGATGCAATGGCCTCACCCCGAGCTGAGGCTGCTTCCGGTGGCGGAAACAGAGCGTCGCTGACGAAATTCGGTCGGCCGGGCACGATAGCCGGGGTAAAACCTGTTTGGCGTGCGCGTTTCTTGGGCTCTCTGCCACCCAGCGGTCCGAAACACGGCCCCAAAGCTCAAAGCTGCAGCTCGATAGTACCCGTGACGGTGACGTGAACCTTACGCGTACCGGGTTCGAGCACCGGCGGCGCGGGTGCTGCTTCCATGGCCATCACCCGTCCTCGCGCAGGGAACGGCTGCACGGGTGCATCCCGCGTGTTGACGTCCAGTCGCACCAGCCGATACTCCTTTCGTTCCAGGGTTTCGGCTACCAGCGCCGCGCGCGTGTTAAACGCCAGAATTGCCTCCGAAATCAACCTATCCTCGGCCTTCTGGCGTGAGCGCGGGGAAACATCGGGTACGATGGATTGCACCGCGAGGCGCTCCTGTAATGTGCCGATCAGCGTACTCAACCGCGCCGGCTCGTCGCTCTCAAGACGTATGGACTGGCGTAGCCGCCAGGCCGTCAAGTTTCCGTCTCGATAGACCGGATTGGTGCTGTAGTCCAGGGTCCTGATCGAGACTCCAGGCGTCTGTTTGGCGCGCTGCACGGCCCACCCGACGTCCCGATTGACAGCATCCGCCAGCTTGGTGGTGTCACTGCCCTCCCGCTGACTGTAAAGCACGGCCACCAGGATATCGTTTTCGACTTCGGCGCTTGCACTTGCAGACAGATTAATGCGGTCGTAAGTCAGTGGCTGCTCTCCGGCCCACGCTAGATGGCATGCGGCGACCAACAGAAGCAGGGTTTTAAGCCCCTGAGGGGCGAGAGCACGGCGCATGTTGATGCTCCTCGAGTTACGGAAGACGCTGGGCCGAGGACTTGAGCCGCCGACCTTCATGACACCGTGCAGCCACTCAGGACCAGCCGGCATGTCAGGCTCCCCGGCACTATGCCCCAGGCCAAGGGACCCGGGCGAGCGCGTGATCATACTCCGTCAGGTGCGCCGTAGGAACTGGTGCAGTCCCCATGACCTCATCCGGAAACCGGGTTACGGAGAACGGGATTGTCCCGCGGGATGCAAGGCCCTCTCTGTTGCGCTACCGTGTGGCAGGTTCGAAGCGCCGGCTCTCAGCAGGGTGAGTTCAACACGGCATATCGGATATCTCTCAGCCATGGCCATCGTGATTGCCAGCATGGTGGGCACGGGCGTGTTCACCACCCTGGGCCTGCAGGCAACCCAGGGGCACGGCGGGTTCACGTTGATGGCGGCATGGGCTGTGGGCGGGCTGGTGGCCTTGTGTGGCGCCCTGTCCTATGCGGAACTGGCAGCCGCGCTCCCGCGGTCCGGTGGCGAGTATCACTATCTGCGAGAAATCTATCACCCCGCACTGGGTGTCCTGGCGGGCTGGGTTTCGGTCGTTGTCGGCTTTGCGGCACCTGTTGCGCTTGCGGCGATGGCCCTGGGCCGCTATGCGGGAACCTTCAGCGCGGTGAGCCCCACGGTCTGGGCGGTCGGCTCGGTCCTGGCCGTCACCCTGTTCCATGCGACCGATGTGCGTCTCGGACTCTGGTTCCAGGTGGCGACCACAGCCTTGAAGCTAGCGCTCATCGTGTTGTTTGTCGCTGCCGGTCTGACAGTGCCCCCGGTTGGCACGACCGCATTCGAACCCTCCGCGGCAACGCTGAAGGAGGTATCGAGTGGCTGGTTCTGGGTTTCCTTGATCTACGTGTCATACGCCTTCTCGGGTTGGAATGCCGCTACCTACGTCGCCGGAGAGGTGAGAGCGCCTGAGCGGGTCCTGCCGCGGGCCCTGATCCACGGCACGGTGCTGGTGACGACGCTGTATCTGCTGCTCAACCTGGTATTCCTGCGCAGTATCCCTGGGGACGCACTCCCCGGCACGGTGGAAGTGGGCGCTCTCGCGGCTGCCAACATCTTCGGTGCCAGCGGCGGCGTGATGATGAGCGTCATCATCTGCGTCCTGCTGGTGTCGACCATCAGCGCTCTGGTTCTTGCCGGGCCGCGGGTAATGCAGCGCATGGGCGAGGACCTGTCGGCATTCAGATTCCTCTCCGTCCGTAATCGCGCGGGTGCTCCCTATCGAGCCATACTGGCCCAACAGCTACTTGCGTTGACCTTCATCCTGACGGATTCTTTTGAAGGCGTGCTTTCCTTCGCGGGGTTCACGCTGGGCCTGGTTGCGGTCCTTACCGTAATGGGGGTGATGGTTCTGCGACGTACGGCGCCCGATCTGCCAAGGCCGTACCGGACTTGGGGCTACCCCTGGACACCTCTGATGTTCGTGGTGTTGAGCGCGCTGTCTCTTGGGTTTGTTCTGAAAGAGCGGCCCGTCGCGGGTGTGGCCGGATTCGTGACCGTCTTGCTCGGTCTGCTGATCGGCGTCGTGCATACCGTAAGAACGAGGTCACGAGCGCCCGGAGCCGATGCCGACAACGGGGCGGCGAGGGGAGGAGGGGGCCTTTGACCGGGCAGCAGGAGCTAGAACGTAAATCGGTGGTAACCGGCTTCCTCAGGCACGCGGGGAAGGTAATGCTGGTTCGGCGAAGTGAGCGGGTCAGCACTTTCCGCGGACGCTGGGCAGGTATCAGCGGCTATCTTGAGTCGGAGCAGCCGCTGGACCAGGCGCGGCAGGAGATTCGAGAAGAAACCGGGCTTCAGGACAAGCAGTTCCATCTGGTCTGTGAAGCGCCGACGCTCGAAGTATCCGACTCCGAAACCAGGACCTGCTGGATCGTGCATCCTTTCCTGTTTGACGTGGAAGATGTTGATGTGATCCATCTCGATTGGGAAGGTACTGAGTTGCGCTGGGTTAACCCGGATGAATTGCATCAGTATCCCACGGTGCCGGCACTGGCTGAGGCACTTGCGGCTTGCCTCCGTCTGGAGCGTGTCCGGCATGCTTAGGTCGTCAGAAAAGCGTCCCAGAATGAACGGGCGCTTGAATTTGGATGGAAATGCCAGTACTTGTGATGCTCGGGAGATGGCGTCATCGGTGGTTTCAGGCACCTGTTCCCGACAGCCCTGGGCAGCGCGGGTGGCGCCAGGGTGACCCTGGAACTCTCAACGGGGAGCATGAGCTGCCATGCCGTGGCAGCGACCGCAGGAGACGGGAACGCTTTAAGCCCTTGTCCAGGCTTCGCGTCTTCAAGCGCAACACGCATACGTATGTAGGCCAGGTGCGTGACATCCACCATGCAGGCATGAGCATGCATGCCGTGCAGCCCATGTCGGCTACGGAGAGCCTCGAGCTTGAGATCTCGCCCGTCGCCCACGGAGACGCGGCACAGATGATACCGGTTCGCGCGCGCAAGGTTTGGCAAGAAAACGACGCTGGGGACCACAGCATCGAGATTGGCTTTCGCTTAACCAGGCTTTCGCGCTCGGCACAGCAGGCAATCGACGCGCTGCGCACGGTGAACACGGACTACAGGCAGCGCCGGCACCCCAACGTGCCCAGCACATAGGCGTCCCGCCGCGCAGCCTTCAACGACCCTCCAGAGCGCCCGAGGGTTCGGACGGAGCCCACCATGGGTGCATTCCCTGACAAACAAGCCATAGACCGGCGAATGAACGCGATTGCCGGAGATCGGGAGCATGGGGCCAGCGCACTGGCCCGCCGCTGTCTGGACATCGCGGCTGACAGCGCCTTGTATTATCCAGCCCCGGATACACCGGCGCTGACAGCCATTCTGACGGCCCAGGCTCAGGACATGTCGGCCGCGAGACCCAGCATGGCTCCGATCCATAACCTGCTGTCCCGCTGGCAGCGGGAGCTTCAGGGCCTGAACGGTCTGGACCTGGAGACGGCGCGGCGCCGGGCGGCGGACGCCGCAAGAGCAGTGGCCAAGGTTTCTCAAGCTGCCTGCAGGCAGGCAGCCCTGCACGCGCAGTCCCTGATCGGAGAACGGCAGTGCGTCATCACCCACAGCCTCAGCTCGACGCTCCTGCAAGCCTTTACCGCGCTGCAGGGGCGCGGTGCCAGTTTGATCGTGACCGAGTCGCGGCCGCTGTGCGAAGGTCGAAACCTTGCCCTGCAGTTGGCGGGAATGGGCCTCCCGACCACGTTGATTACCGATGCTCAGCTGGGTTTGTTCGTGGAAAAGGCGGACCTTGCAATGGTCGGTGCGGACAGCGTTCTCGAGGACGGCACGGTCGTCAACAAAGTGGGCACTTACCTCTTGGCGCTGGCGGCGAGAGAGAACTCCATCCCGTTCTATGTCTGCTGCGAAAGTTTCAAGCAGCGTGACTCGAGTATGCCGCCATTCGAGCCCGAAGAGATGAGCCCGGACGAGCTGAATCTGGGTGAGCTCCCGAAAGTGGAAATTCGCAATATCTACTTCGACCTGACGCCGCCGGAACTGATTACGGCGCGAGTGAGCGAAGAGGGGGTGAGTCGCTGCCGGCTAAACAAGCGGTGCTGATACCGCGTAAGAGTGATTCTCAGGGCGCCCGAGCTGCGCAGGCGCGCCTCGGACCGACTGCGAAGGCAACGCTTCAGTAAACGGCAAGCCCCATACCGGCCCAACCGCGCTCCAAGCAGGCATCGATGTTGCGCTTCACCTGGGCCGAGAGACTTGGTGGTGTGCCAGCGCCGACCGTGGGATGAGCGCAGTGGTAGAGCCTTCGAAAGGTGCGGCGGTAATCCAGCTCTTCAAGCTTTCTGATGTCTCTGGAGTAGCTGCCCGATCGACCTGCTCGCGTCGCCACCCGGGCCATAATGGCTCTGTCTTCGCGCGTCACGTCCCTCATGCCATTCCCCATCGTGCTCTTGACCCCTCGAGATCGTAACGCCGCCGCTCCAGGGCGTCCAGGGAGGAGCCCGGCATACTGAAGCAAACGCGGTTGGCTTCGAGGGTGAAGATTTCACATGGATGACCCGTGGTTTTCCGTTACGCTGCTGCCGCGACGCCGGGATACTGGCTGTGTGTTGACTATGCGCACATACCGGAATCCACAGCGGAGGACAGCAGAGATGATTATTCAACTGGTTTACTGGAAAAGCGTTTGTACTGGCAGGGGCCGCACCGGCGTTGTCCCGGCGAGCCACCGGGAGCCCAGTGCCGAGGAACGACAGGCATTCGAGCGCGTGGTGGCGAAACGGGGCCGCGAGCGGTATGTCCGCTACAGCTGAGCTCGACCGAGGCAAGGGTCGGAGCCTCACGCGTTCCGGCGCGTGAAGATCCGGCTCCGGAATGACCGCACTGATGCCCTCAGTGGCTCAGGATCTGACTCAGGAACAGTTTCGTACGCTCGGAGCGCGGGTTCGTGAAGAACTCATCGGGGGTGCTGGCTTCGATGATCTCACCACCATCCATGAACAACATGCGGTTCGCCACGGTCTTGGCGAAGCCCATCTCATGAGTGACGCAGATCATGGTCATGCCCTCTTCGGCAAGTTCGACCATCACGTCCAGGACTTCCTTGATCATCTCGGGGTCCAGGGCGGATGTCGGTTCGTCAAATAGCATGATTCTCGGGTTCATGCACAAGCTGCGGGCGATGGCGACGCGCTGCTGCTGTCCGCCCGACAGCTGTCCGGGATACTTTCCGGCCTGTTCCGGAATTCTGACTCGTTGGAGGTACTGCATGGCGAGTTCCTCGGCCTCCGCGCGGGGCAGCTTGCGTACCCAGACCAGGGCGAGCACGCAGTTTTCAAGAACGCTCAGATGGGGAAACAGGTTGAACTGCTGAAATACCATACCTACTTCGCGCCGGATCTGGTCTATGTTCCGGAGATCGTCGGTAAGCTCGATTCCGTCGACGACAATCCTGCCCCTTTGATGCTTCTCCAGGCGATTTATGCAGCGAATCATGGTTGACTTTCCCGAGCCGGAAGGGCCGCAGACCACGATGCGCTCACCCCTGCCGACACT
>JASJBY010000247.1 GCA_030066245.1 Gammaproteobacteria bacterium | reverse complement strand
CGGGCTTTGGTCCGAAGACCCGGCCCTGGCGAGCATGCGCAACGAGCTCAACAGTCTGCGCGACCTGCTGGAGAAGCAGCTCTCCGGCCTGGCCTGGGGAGATCTGGGCCGCCGCTCCCCCCAGCGCGCCGCGCTGGTGCGCCGGCTTCTGGAGCTGGAGCTAAGCGCAGGCGTTGCACGCCAGATTGCAGCACAGGTTCCCGAGAGCAAAGACCCGGAATCAGCCTGGCGGAATGCCCTGGGGATTCTCGGCCATCGCCTCCCGGTGACGGAGGACAATATTCTCAGCAAAGGTGGCGTGATCGCCCTGGTGGGCCCCACCGGTGTCGGCAAGACCACTACGGCGGCAAAGCTCGCGGCTCGCTTCGCGTTGCGGCACGGAGCAGGCAGCGTGGCCCTGGTGACGACGGACAGCTACCGGGTGGGCGCGGTGGAGCAGTTGCGCACCTATGCGCGCATTATGGGCGTGCGGGTGCGCGTCACGGCGGATCGGGACGACCTGGAACGCACGTTGGCGCAGCTCTCAGACAAGCGTCTGGTCCTCGTGGACACCGCAGGCATGAGCCAGCGGGACATCCGGCTGTCGGAGCAGCTCGCCATGTTGCATGGGGGCTCCCAGCTTGTGCACTGCTACCTGGTGATTGCCGCCACCAGCCAGGTCATGAATCTGGAGGAAACGGTGCGAGCCTTCCGGGGCGCCCGCCTGGACGGCTGCATTGTCACCAAGCTCGACGAAGCAACCAGCCTGGGGAGCATTCTGTCGGTTCTGATACAGCACAGGCTGCCGGCCGCCTATCTGAGCAACGGGCAACGGGTACCGGAGGATATTCGCCCGGCGCGCGCCAGCGACCTCATCGCCCGCGCGGTCACCATCATGCGTCAGATCGGGCGGCGCCACGACGACGAGGCGCTGGAGCAGGCTTACGGCGGCATGGCGGTGCACGGTGCCTGCTGACGTGGCTGCCGTGGATCAGGCCTCGGGTCTGCGTCGTCTCGCACGGGCCAAGCCGGTGCGGGTGATCGCGGTGAGCAGCGGCAAGGGGGGCGTGGGCAAGACCAATGTTTCCGCGAATCTTGCCATCGCCCTGGCCAACGTCGGCAAGCAGGTCATGCTCCTGGATGCTGACCTGGGGCTCGCCAACGTGGACGTGTTACTCGGGCTGACCCCGGGACCGAACCTTTCCCACGTGATCGAGGGCAAGTGCTCCCTGGAGGAAGTCATCCTGACCGGGCCCGGCGACGTGAAGATCGTACCGGCCGCTTCCGGTGTCAAGCGCATGGCGCACCTGACGCCCTCGGAGCATGCCGGACTGGTCAACGCCTTCAGCGAACTGGGCCTGGACCTGGATGTGCTGATTGTCGACACGGCAGCAGGCATCCACGACAGCGTGCTGCGCTTCAACCAGGCGGCACAGGAAGTGGTCGTGGTGGTCTGCGATGAGCCCGCCTCGGTCACCGATGCCTATGCCCTGGTCAAGGTGCTGAATCAGGAGCACGGCGTGCATCGATTCCACATCCTGGCTAACATGGCGCGCAGTTTCCAGGAAGGACGTGACTTGTACAGAAAACTGGCCGCAGTCAGCGATAAGTTTCTCGACGTAACGCTGGATTTTCTCGGCGTTATCCCATTCGACGAATACGTACGAAAAGCCGTACAAAAACAAAGCGCGGTGGTAAACGCTTACCCGAGAAGCCGCGCGGCTCTTGCATTCAGAAAGTTGGCTCAAAATACCGATAAATGGCCTGTACCCGACCGTGCCCGCGGGCACCTCGAGTTCTTTGTCGAGCGGCTCATCCAGGCCAGCTATATGGAAGCGGAGGCGTACCCATGAACGGACTGGCCATGTATGTCGAGAACCAGGCTGGAGAGCAGGACGAGCTGATCACGCGCTATGCGCCGCTGGTCAAGCGCATCGCTTATCACCTGATGAGCCGGCTGCCGCCGAACGTGCAGGCGGACGATCTCATTCAGGCAGGGATGATAGGCCTGCTCGAAGCCGCACGGAACTACGATCGCAGCCAGGGCGCAAGTTTCGAGACCTATGCCGGCATCCGCATCCGCGGCTCCATGCTGGACGAGATCCGCAAGAGCGACTGGACGCCGCGCTCTCTGCACCGCAAGGTCAGACAGGTCAGCGAGGCCATCCGGTCCATCGAGTCCGAAGAGGGCCGGGATGCCCGTGACGTGGAGGTCGCAAAACGTATGGGCCTGACCCTGGAGGAATACCACCAGGTCCTGCAGGACGCCTCGGGGCATAAAGTGTTCAGCCTGGAGGACCTGCCGGTCGGCGAAGAGTCGGTCACCGAGAGCCTGTCGGGAGAATCCAAGGGGCCCCTCGATTTTCTCGAGATGGACAAGTTCAGGGAGGGCCTGGCGAAGGCGGTGTCCGGGCTGCCGGAGCGGGAGCGGTTGGTCATGTCCCTCTACTACGATGAGGAGCTCAATCTCCGCGAGATCGGCGCTGTGCTGGGTGTGAGTGAATCGCGCGTCTGCCAGATCCACGGACAGGCGCTGATGCGACTCAAGGCCCGTATGAGCGCCTGGCGGGAAGACTGAGGCGGACCGGACCGCCGACTTCCGCGGATCCGGCGCCCGATCGGGTTGTGACCGGCCTCGCGTCCGGCTGCCCGACAGGGGGGCGGGACTGCTGCTGCCGGCCTTGAGGCCCCAGGCGTCAGGCCGCCCATGAGGAGCCCGTTTCCGTACCGCCGCAGGTGCATCCGCAAGCTGCCCTCCGCGAACCGCCGCAGACTTCAACGCCAGATTTCCTATCGACGATTCGCTGCTGCCTGCGGGGACAGCGAGACTCCGCTGAGACTCGGGTTCCGAAACAATTTCAGTCAGTTCTCCTGGCCGGGTGACGCTATAGATAGGCGGACGTGGATTACGGGCCGGGGCCGGCGAAAAGCGGCAACGGCGGCGGCTTAATGCAAGTGGGCCTTTCGGCCGAATAATGTTGAACGTGGGGTTGGGATCAGGTGTACAGCGCGTGACGGTGGCTATCAGGTCGAGGCCGGATACTTGTGGACAAGCTTAGCGTCATCGGTGTCATAGTCGGCATAGGCGCCATTCTGGTCGGCCAGCAGATGGAAGGGGGGCACCTCGACTCGCTGGTCAACGGCCCCGCCATTCTGATCGTGTTTGGCGGCACCATAGGCGCTGTCATGGTGCAGTCGCCCGTGCCAACGTTCATGCGGGCATTGCAGATCGCTGGCTGGGTGGTACGACCGCCCGTACAGCCGGTGAATGAGATCATCGAAAAGATCGTTTCCTGGAGCCAGGTGGCCCGCCGGGAGGGTTTGCTGGGCCTCGAGAGCCAGGCCGAGGACGAGCCGGATCCCTTTGCCCGAAAGGGGCTCCAGCTGCTGGTCGACGGCAACGAGCCGGACACCATCCGCAGCACCATGGAGCTGGAGAATTTCGCTCGCGAGAGTCGTGACATGGCGGCAGCGAAAGTATTCGACGGTCTGGGCGGATACAGTCCGACCATCGGCATCATCGGCGCGGTCCTCGGCCTCATTCACGTCATGGGCAATCTGGCCGATCCGAGCAAGCTTGGACCGGGCATCGCGACTGCGTTCGTCGCGACCATCTACGGCGTCGGTCTGGCCAACCTGCTTTTTCTTCCCATCGGCAACAAGCTGAAGGCCCATGTGCAGAACCAGTCGCAATACGGCGACATGCTCATCGAAGGCATCATTGCGATTGCCGAGGGAGAAAACCCCATGAACATCGAGCTGCGGCTGCAGGGCTATCTGGCCTGATTCGGAGCCGCAGAGGACACCCCCATGCCCCGCAGGCGCAGACATGAAGAGCACGAGAATCACGAGCGTTGGCTGGTTTCCTACGCAGACTTCATCACTCTGCTGTTTGCTTTCTTCGTGGTCATGTACTCCACCTCGTCCGTCAACGAGGGCAAATACCGGGTGCTGTCCGACTCCCTGACGGGCGCCTTCAGCAGCCGCGACCGCAGCTTCCAGCCTATCCAGATGAACAACCTCACGCCGCCGGGGCCTTCGCAGCAGTCCGCAGCGACTCTTCGCGCGGCGCCTATCGAGACCATCCGGGCCGGGCCCGACGGTGACGGCGCAGCCGCCGCGGAAGGGCTGCTGATGGAGCTGGGCGAGGAGGAGGTGATGGACCCGCAAAGCGAGGACGCACCCGCCGCCGACAGCGCCACACTGGCTCGAAAGCTCAGCCAGTCGGTGCTGCCCGAGATTGACGAAGAGCTGGTCGAGCTGAGGCTGGAAGACGACCGGGTGGAGATTGAGCTCAAGACCAGCATCCTGTTCTCCAGCGGCAGCGCTCGCCTGGTCACGGAGGCCATTCCCATATTGGAGCAGGTTGCCACAGTGCTGAAGAGCTTCCCCAATCCAGTCCAGGTGGAAGGATTCACCGACAATGTCCCCATCCGGACCCTGGCGTTTCCGTCCAACTGGGAACTCTCGGCCTCCCGGGCAGCCAGCGTCGTTCATCTGTTTGCGAAGTACGGCGTACGTCCGGAGCGCATGACAGCCATCGGATATGGCGAGTACAGCCCCGTGGCCGACAACGATACGGCCGCTGGCCGCAAGAAGAACCGCCGAGTGGTCATCGTCATACCGGCCGGCGATGAGGCGCGTAAACAATGGGGTGCGCAACAACTGCCGACGTTACGGGACGCTCCCGGCCGCGACGCCATGCCGCAGCAGCCGGCGCTGCCCGCGCCATCAGCGCCGACCGCCGCGCCGCTTCCCGCTGCCGCATCCGGCTGAGCTGAGAAATACGCGCCGGCGGGCCACGGCGGATGCCCCCAAAGCCCTGGACCGATCGGCCCGGATGGGTCGCGATGCTGTCTTTCTGGCACGGCATCTGCATCCAGCGGTATCAGCAGCCCTCGGTGACGGATTTCTGACGCTGGCCGAAGTGTGCTTCGAGGCTATCCGGGCTGCCGCCGCGTCGGGGTGCTCGGAGAAGCCAGGATGAGACAAGCTGATGCCAGAGGTTGACCAGGTAAACCCGTCCCGGCCCGCATGGCCGGTGAGGCCGGCCCAGCGGCCCGGGCCACGGAAGCGATCACCCCGGCGCAGGGAACCGCCGGCCAATCACAAGCCCGGCGAGAACCCCGACGATGAGCGCCAGGACTCGCTGCACATCGACGAGTACGCCTGAACGTGGACATCTTTAGCGAGCACACGTTGTACCTGGGCGGCGGCTCTTTACTGCTGCTGGCCTTGGCGGCGCTGGCGCTGGTTCTTGTCCATACGCGCCGGTTGAAACGACGCATGGCTCAGCAGGACGCGTTCCTGCGCTCGCTGGAGCGTGACATGCAGGCCGTCTGCCGGGGAGCCAAGGGCATGGGCGACACGGTGGTCAAGCTGGAGCGGAAGCTGAGGCAGCTTGCGGAGCGGCAGGACACCCTCGACCTGCGAGAACCCAACAGCCTGATTTACAACCACGCCATTACGCTGGCCCACCGGGGGGCCACTATCGAGGATTTGGTCAGAAGCTGTGGCCTGGCCCGGAACGAGGCCAAGCTGGTGCACCTGCTGCATCGCCGCGGCGGCCACCGGCGCACCGAACGGGCTCGATGACAAAAAGCATTGGACGGGGCTCCACCCGCAAGGCGCGCCACCGCAACATGTGCACTGACGGAACCCGACTGCTCGAAGCCCATGACTCGACTACAGCGGGCCGCCGCAGCACTATGGGCCTATTCGAACTCCGCGCGCTCTGCCGGCGTGGGCGTTGCGCGAAGGATGCCTCCGCGGTCACGCCTCACATATCATTCCTCCCCGGCCACGGCGTCTCCATCCTGCCACGGACGCTTGCCGGAGAGCCGGTACGCGAACGCAATCACCTGGGCGACGGCAAGGTAGAGTTCCTCCGGGATTGTGTCACCGAGCTGCACCTGGGCGAGCACCGCGGTGAGCTCGTCGTCCTCTCTGATCGGGACGTCGTGCTCCCGTGCGAGGGCGAGAATACGCTCGGCGACCTCTTCTCGCCCCTTGGCGGTGACCTGAGGCGCACCTTCCCCGCTCCAGCGCAGGGCGACGGCGGTCTTCGGGGAACTGTCCTTGGTCTCCACGGGTCGGCGCCTCTCCGTCATGCTTCCAGGTTGATGAGACGCGAAGGGGACGATTCCAACTGGTCCTGGGGCGGCTTTCCCTGGACACAAAGGATGTCCCCGACACTGAGGCCTGCAGCATCGAA
>JASJBY010000246.1 GCA_030066245.1 Gammaproteobacteria bacterium | reverse complement strand
CACCGTCCCTGCGGACGCGGCCCACCAGGACACCGTCCAGGCGGTCCCTGGCGAAGACGGCCCCAACGACCCGCACATTGCCCCGGTGGTCTCTCGCGAACGGGGCGTCGTCGAAGCCGACAACATTGGAGAAGCTGCGGCAGCGCGTCACCGCATCGACTCAGAAGCTTTCGCCGGGACACAGCTCAGGCGTCTGGGATACCGGCTGATTCACCCCGCCGTGTACTCGCCGACCCTTGGCCGGGGCACGCTTCATACGGTGCGCTGCAGCCACCAGAGACCGGTGCGCATGCCCAGCAGCATGGATGCGAAGGCCAAAATCGAATGCAGCGAGATGGTGGAGGCCCCGGTAAGTCCGTTGCCGATGTTGCAACCGCCGGCGACGATAGCGCCGACGCCCATGAGGACGCCGCCTGCCAGATAAGCGCCTACACGGGAGCCGTCGGGAGATATCCACCGGAAGCGACCGGATGCGAGCGCCATCATCAGCCCGCCCGCCAGGATGCCGCTGATGAGGGCCAGGCCGAAGTGAGCGCTCGAGACCTGGGCCGTGATCACGAACAGGCCGGCCCGGGCGAGCGGCCCGGATATGCTGACGGAGGATGGAGGGGCGTCTGAGAAATCATCCAGAGCCAGGTAACCAGTCGTCCACCAGCCGGCCGTGACCAAGAGGCCGATACCGGCTCCGGCCAGGATAAGGCCCTTGTCCTTTCGCGCAGCTCCGGGCAGCAGGATAGCCGCGAGGCAGAGGGCTGCCGCGCTTGCAGCGACCAGCCACTGGGGGGCGCCGAGTATCACGGCGAGCGAGCCGTCGCCTGCCGAAATGGATGCCACAGTGTAGTCGCTCAGCCAGCTCCGGGTCGGTCCCAGCACGCCGTAAAGGGTCGCCATGCTGCCGGCTGCGAATCCGAACAGAGCGACCAGGGCGCCCAAATTGCCTTCTGCGACACGCACGACTGTCCGGGTTGCGCAGCCGCCGGCGAGCATGGCTCCGAAGCCGAACACCAGGCCACCGAGAACCGCACCTCCCCAGTTGAGCGACGGGGCGCGGTAAGCGGAATCGGCAACCGCCACCCAGCCGCCGTGCTCCAGGACGCTGGTACCGATGATGGCTACGCCGAGAGTGGCCACATAAGCGTGCAGTTGACTGTGGTCCTTGACCAGGACGAGATTGCTGACGGCAGCGACGAGACAGAACCGGGAGCGCTGGACTACGGCGCCGAACAGAAGACCCACGACGGCTCCACCGCCGATGAGCCATAAACTGATTTCCTCTCCCATGCTTCGCTGTGCTCCGAAACCCGATCCTCTGAAAAGCCACTGGGACTTGTCGGGTATCAGGGCGGACTGGTGATGAAACCGACCCTCGTGCTGCCCCGCCAAAGCTCAAGTATGGCACAGGGCCGCGACCCGGCGGATGTTCCGAGACTGTCTGTGAGCATGGCGGCCGCGGTGGGTGAATTCTGCAACGCATGACGGCGCGGCGTCTGCTGCCCTACATACTTTGCGAAACGGGGCTGATGCCGTAGCTGGGCGGTCGAAAGCGCCTGCCGCATCGCCCGGTTCTGGCACTAGTCGAGCGCCAACGGCAGCAAAGAAGTAGGGAGTGAGTCGTGTTCACGCTATGCTGGGCTTGAATGAGACGGAGGAACGCGTACGGGCCATGTTAGAAACCGGCAATGACCAGGCCGCCGCGCTGCTGCAACTGGTGCGCGAGCTGACTGTAGAGCTGCACCCGGGCCAAGCCATCGCCGAACGGGCTACGCTCGACAGTGCCTTGGAAAAGGACCTGGGGATCGACAGTCTGGCGCGCGTCGAGCTGCTTACGCGGGTTGAACGGGCCTTCGGCGTGACCGTACCCGAGCAGCGCTTTGCCAACGCTGAGACTCCGCGCGATTTGGTCGTGGCGCTGCGCCAGGCGAGAGCGGGCCCGTCCCCGTCCCGGGAAGCGTTGCTGCTGGCGGCGGTTTCGGAGCAGACCGCCGAGGTGCCGCACCAGGCGCAGACTTTGGTGGACGTGCTTGATTGGCATGTGCGCGCTCATCCGGATCGGCCACACATCCGTATCTACGAGGATGAAGGGAACGGACAGACGCTGAGCTACGGCCAGCTTCGAGAGCAGGCCGGATCCGTGGCCGCGGGCTTACAGGCAAGGGGGCTGCTCCCGGGTGAGGCAGTGGCCATCATGCTGCCAACCGGCGCGGACTACTTCCGGAGCTTCTACGGCATCTTGCTGGGCGGCGGCATTCCGGTGCCGATCTACCCCCCTGCGCGACCAGCTCAACTCGAGGAACATCTGCGGCGAGAGCGTGGCGTCCTCGCCAATTGCCTGGCGGCCATGCTCATCACGGTGCCCGAAGCGAAGCCGGTAGCGCACCTGCTGCGCTCACAGGTGGAGAGTTTGCGTCATATCGTCACAGTCGAGGATCTGATGAGCTCGGGCGGCGCCTTTCAGGCAGCGGTGCTGCGCGCCGAGGACATTGCGTTCCTGCAGTACACCTCCGGCAGCACTGGAAATCCGAAGGGCGTGGTTCTGACCCACGCGAATCTGCTCGCCAACATTCGAGCCGATGGCCAGGCCATCAGGGCTGCGGCGCGGGACGTCTTCGTGAGCTGGTTGCCGCTTTACCATGACATGGGGCTGATCGGGGCATGGCTGGGCAGCCTATACCACGCCGTGCTGCTTGTAGTGATGTCGCCGCTGGCTTTTCTGGCGCGGCCACGCCGCTGGTTCTGGGCCATTCACCAGCACCGGGGGACGTTGTCCGCGGCGCCCAATTTTGCTTACGAGCTCTGTCTGAGTCGCATCGCGGATGATGAGCTGGAGGGGCTGGATTTGAGCTCCTGGCGGATAGCCTTCAACGGGGCGGAGGCGGTCAGTCCGGACACGGTGACACGCTTTGGTGAGCGATTCGCACGCTGGGGCTTCGACCCGAGCCACATGTATCCGGTCTACGGTCTCGCGGAGTGTTCCGTCGGCCTCGCTTTCCCTCCGCTCGGGCGTGGACCGCTGGTTGACACTATTGCACGGGAGCCGTTCACCAGGGCAGGTCAGGCCCGGCCAGCCCGTGCAGGATCCTCCGGGGTGCTCCGCTTCGTCGCCAGCGGAAGACCGCTTCCGGGACATGAGATCCGCATAGTGGACGCCGCCGGTGCCGAGCTCCCTGAGCGCCAGGAAGGGCGGCTGCAGTTCAAAGGGCCATCCGCGACCAGCGGCTACTACCGCAATCCGGAGGCCACCCGACGTCTGTTTCAGGGTGACTGGCTCGAGAGCGGAGACCGGGCCTACATGGCCGATGGCGATGTCTACATCACCGGCCGGGACAAGGATGTGATTATCCGGGCCGGCCGCAACGTCTACCCCCAGGAGCTGGAGGAGGCCGTGGGTGAGCTGGTCGGGATCCGAAGAGGTCGGGTCGTGGCCTTCGGCAGCAGCGAAGCAGCCAGCGGCACCGAGCGCCTGGTGGTCATGGCGGAGACCCGGGAAAAGGATACGGATCAGCGAGACGGCTTGCGCTCGGCAGTGATGCGGCTGACCAGCGACTTAATAGGGATGCCGCCCGACGAGGTGGTTTTGGCTCCGCCGGGTACCGTGTTGAAGACCTCCAGCGGCAAGCTTCGGCGCGCGGCAAGCCGGGAACTGTACGAGCAGGGTCGCGTCGGGCGCGGCGGGCGGGCGGTCTGGTGGCAGGTGGCGCGGTTGCTGGCTGGCTCCCTGGGGCCGGCCCTGCGACGCGGCCTGAGGGCTGCTGCCGGCGCCGGCTACGCCGGTTACGCATGGGTCGTGTTCGGCATGCTGTCGCTGATTTCAGCGGTGGCCCTGCTGGTTGTGCCACGAGCTCCATGGCGCTGGGCCGCTTTGCGCACAGGGGCGCGCCTGCTGGTCAGGGCAACGGCAACACGCACGGTGGTGTCCGGTCTCGAACACCTGCCCCGGGACGGAAGCTGTGTCCTGGTGGCCAACCACGCGAGCTATCTGGACGGCTACGTGCTCGTTGCCGCCTTGCCCTTGAGGTTCAGGTTTGTGGCCAAGCGGGAGCTGGCCCGGCAGCCGCTGGTCGGTCTGGCCCTGCGCCGTATGGGCACCGAGTTCGTCGATCGTCTGGACAAGCAGCAGAGCGTAGCGGACGCGGACCGCATCGCCATGGCTGCCCGGGCGGGGAGCTCGCTGCTGTTCTTCCCGGAGGGTACTTTCTCCCGTATGCCCGGGCTGCTCCCGTTCCGGATGGGTGCCTTTCTGACTGCGGTGCAGGCGAATTTGGCCGTGCTGCCCGTGGCTGTCACAGGCACACGCTCCATTCTGCGTGCGGGCAGCTGGTGGCCGCGGCGCGGTTCCGTGAGAGTCACGGTCGGTAAGCCGATCCTTGCAGAAGCGGGTAGCGAGATATGGCCTGCGGCAGTTCAGCTGCGAAACGCGGCCCGTGAACACATCCAGAGACACTGCGGCGAGCCGGATTTGGCCACGGAGGACAGGCCGAGCCTAGCCACAGACAATTAGCCCAGCGGTGTGAGGGGAGACGGCCTGGCGTGAGGGCCGGGCCTTGCCGTGAGGACTAGGCGGCGTCGTTGCCGCCGTTCGGGGAAAACATGGACCGTAACAGCTCGCCGTAAGACCGGCAGGCGTCTGTCATGGTGAAAATGCCAACCAGCCGGTCCTCCTTGGTCACCAGTGCCGCCCCGGTGTGGGTGCGAGCCATGTGCAACAGCACCTGGTCGAGCGGGGTATTGAGAGCCACCACATAAGCCCGGGCATCGCAGACGTCCCGAACGCGCGGCTCGTCCCCAGGCGGGTCGTCATCCGGGCCGCGGTTAGCGCCGACGCTGACCTCTCTATCCGAAATGACACCAATCAGCCGGCTGTCCTGCATGACCGGCAGATGGTTCACGCTATGCCGGTTCATCATCGCACGCGCATCGCTGAGAGGACGCTCAGTCTCGATACTGTACGGAAATGGCGTCATTACCGACTTGATCAGTGGCATGTGCTTCATGGTCTGTCGTGCACCCTGCCTGCCGATCGCGTCACTGTAAACAACTTCACCGGACTACCCTTCAGTCCGCCGGGAACATGAGAATGGGCTCAGGCCGATATGAAGTCAAGGTCTGGTCAGTCTGCTTTGCTCAGCAGCGCCCCCTTGAAGTCGGGCAGGGCGCCGTCGAGATACCAGCTGTTCTCGTCTTCCTGGTACCACCACAACTGCTGGTCGATGATGGTGCTTACGGTGCCGTAGTCCGTATGGTAGAAGCTCCAGCTGACCACCACCTCCATTTCGTCCGGATCGCCGGTCGGTCGCTGGCTCCGCAGCAGGTACTGGCTGACCCGAACACGGTCCAGAAAGTCGTAGTCCGGAAGCGAGGCCGGCTTCAAGTTAGCAACGTTTTCGTCACGGTGTCGGATGAAGCCTTCCGCCACGTCGTAGTATCCCCAGCGCACCGCGGCCATATAGGCCTTGATGGTGTCGTCGTAGCGCATGGAGCGCTTGTCGTCCTGGATGGCGTCCTTCATCCTCGAGCAGCCGCCGCCGAAGGTCAACGACAGGGCGATCAGCGCAAGTATCAGTGTCAGTCTTTTCACGGTGAAGGTCTCCTAGCCCGCGGTTCCCTGAGAGTCGCCGTCATGTCTTGCTTCCGGAAGCCGTGCAGCCTACCACATTCGAGTCGAATCAGGTGTATTCACTGCGCCGTCTGAGCCTCCCGGGTGCTCTCGGCTACCCCTTGGGCAGCGCCAGCTAGCGTCCCAGGTGGCGGCGGGCGAAAGCGACAGACTGCTGCACGATGCCGAGGTTAACGGCAAGTTCGGTCGGACGGTTGAGTTTTTGCGGGAACTGCTCCGGCGTGAACCAGGCGTAGTCGGAGTGCTCCCGGTTCAGACGGGGGCGGGGTTTCTTGTCCGTCAGAAAGATGTAGTAGTGGAGCTCTCGGATAGTGTACCGACGGCTCGGCTCGTGTAGCCGCCGGCGGCCGAGTTTCATGACGTCGCAACCGCGCAGTCGAATACGCGCTTCTTCCCACAGCTCGCGAAGCACGGCCTCTTCGGGCGATTCACCTTGGTCGAGGCAGCCGCCGAAGAAATTCCAGACGTTCGGCCTGCGCACACGCTTGGACCGTTTGGCCAGCAGCAGCGAGTTATCCTTCCGACAACAGATAATCAGCCAGGCGCCGGAACGTGTTCTCATGCCGAGCTTGTCCTCCACCTCAGCCTCCCAGAGGCCGGCCGGGCAGTTGTCCTCCGCTGGGGCTCACGCCGTCCGAGTCAAGCATGTCCGGAGAAAAAAAATCCCCCTCCTTGCAGAGGGGGTAGCTTAGCGCCTGACGCACGAGGAGAGCCTTATATCCCTGTTGCCTCAAAATCCTTACTTCTCGCTGCCGCCCGTTCCCTCTGGAAAGCTGGCCTCCGTGCCTGTCGGCT
Source organism: Gammaproteobacteria bacterium (assembly GCA_030066245.1). Taxonomy (GTDB): domain Bacteria; phylum Pseudomonadota; class Gammaproteobacteria; order JAABTG01; family JAABTG01; genus JASJBY01. The sequence continues at coordinate 1,010 of JASJBY010000246.1, read as the reverse complement.
GATGAACGCAACCCGTTCACCCCCTTGCCCTATAACCATACCCGCCTATCCGTCTGGCTGGGAGCGGCTTGCGTCTCGCGACGCGCCGTCAATGCAGCCGAGGCGTGAAGCGCACGAACTGTTGTCCTGGCGCGTGCTGTGGCGAGTCCAGCCACACCCCCGCACCGGTGTTCAACGGCTCTGAGACCACTTCCCGCCTGCGGCACATGGGACAGTCGTACCATCGCTGCACGCTCTGAGGGTTTTCCGCAGAATGTGCTGTCAGCATTATGGAATCACAGCGTTTGCATCGCACCGCTTCATTCTCCGCTCAGTTGGCGCCGATGGGAGGCGCAGATGGATTGCGCTGCTTCCCGACGACTGGGTTCGAACATGGCCAGTGCTTTCACTTCAGCGAGCCTCAGTCCCAACTCAGGGTGCCGCCGGTTTGGTACTCGGTGACGCGGGTCTCGAAGAAGTTCTTTTCCTTCTTGAGGTCCATCATCTCGCTCATCCAGGGGAACGGATTGCTCACTCCCCGAAACTGCTGAGGCAGCCCGACCTGTATGCACCGCCTATTGGCGATGTAGCGCAGGTAGTCGTTAAACATGGCCGCATTCAGGCCCAGCACACCCCGGGGCATGGTATCCACCGCATAGCGGTATTCCAGTTCCACCGCTTCGTGAATCATGCGCACGGCTTCTTCCTGCAACTGCTCCGTCCACAGATGAGGATTCTCCACTTTGATCTGGTTGATCACGTCGATGCCGAAATTCATGTGCATGGACTCGTCACGTAGGATGTACTGGAACTGCTCAGCCGTTCCGGTCATCTTGTTGCGCCTGCCCATGGAAAGGATCTGCGTGAAACCCACGTAGAAGAAAATACCCTCGAATATGACGTAGAAGGCCACCAGGTCGCGCAGCATACGCTGGTCGTTCTCTGGCGTGCCCGTGTGAAATCGTGGATCTCCAAGACTCTGCGTGTACTTGAGCGACCACGCCGCCTTGTCGTGCACCGCCGGAACCTCG
>JASJBY010000245.1 GCA_030066245.1 Gammaproteobacteria bacterium | reverse complement strand
ACGTGCCAGTGCTCTCAGGGGTGGCGGCCGTTACTCCCCTGGACTCCCTGGACGCTCTCTTCGATGCCGTGGCCCGCGCACTGGAAGAAGTACACAAAGCCGACGAGATCGAACGGCTGCTGGACGGCATCAGCCGGCTGTGCAGCCTGCCCTCCGGAGACTTCGCGCGGCGGGCAGCTTCTCTGGTCGACCAGATGGGCCATGCGTTCAGCTCCGGCGCTGGCACCGGCCTGCTCTCCAGTGACGACTCCACGTCCTGGGTGCTTCGGGATCTGCTCGTCGTCTGGCTGACGGGCGGGCATCAGCCGACTGCGACGAACCGCTACTTCCAGCGCCCCGGACCCATCCCGTTTTTTGAGGCCCGCGTGCGGGAACTCACCCGGCGTGTCGCAAATCGCCGGGCTGCCCCCCTGCTGGCGGCACCCAGTCATGCCGGTGGCTGGCTTGCGCCCGTGTGTCTGGTGGAACGCCTGGCCGCGCTTGAGATCGAGGGAATACCGGCACCGCGTTTCGACCTGACCCAGGCTCTGCTTCGGCTCGCCCCGCAGGCACGCGCGCCCGCCTTGCCGGCCGCCGCACTGCTGCGCAGCCCCGCGGCTCGAGTGCTTCGCTTTGCCCTGGGCGATGACGAGCGACCCACTGTCCTGGATCAGGCCGATGCACCTCTTTGGCTTGCGGCCGCGCGTGCCCGATGGCCAGCGAAGTCTACGGCGGAACCGCTGGCGGCGTTGCGGTTACCGGAATCCGGTCCGGACCTGCGTGAGCCGGCGCGTTACTTGTGGCGGAACGACGCCACGGAGCCCGATCGCCAGGAAACTCACGTGCCAGGCAAAGCTGTCAACCTCAAGCCCGAACCGGACGTTCCGCTTTCGGCCGCCGGGGAGAGCGAGCCGTTGCCGCCGTTGTGTCTGGATCCGCCAGACGTGGGAGGCAAGGGCATCCGGTCCAGGGTCTCGTCGATGTTGCAGCAGCTCGGTCAGCGCGTTCAAAGAGCGGTGGTCCCAGCCGACCGGAGTCGAGATCCCCGGCGTGACTACCCCACGCTTGCCTTGCACCACGTGACGACACAGGGTCTGCACGTCGGTGCGCCATGGATCGTGCATCTGGGAGCGCTGGTCTGGCCCCTGAACATGGACAGCTATTTCGCGGCTGGCGTGCGCGCCATGACGCACAGTCATGATCGCGACACGGCGCCGTCCACTTCTCCCTGCCCGTACCTCTACCCCCTCCTCGAGCCGGACCGGCCGTTGACGGAAACGGCGATGTTGGTGCTCTGGCTGGGCCTATGGAACGAGAACAGCGAAACGCGTGAGCTGGCGGTGACAGCCCTCGTTAGGACCATTGAGGACGGACGGGCCCATTCGGAAGCTCTGGCGGATGTCTTGTCGGGCATCGACCAGAACGGCTGGCTGAGACCCGAGCCGTTGGCTGAGAGTCTGCAGGCGGCAGGCCGAGTCTCGGCCCTGCACAAACTGGTGGTGGCGCAGATCCTGCAAAGCTACTTCGACGGCCTGGACGCACTGCGCGCAGACGCCCAGGGCCTGCTGGAACTGTTGGTGGAGCTTTCCGCGGAACTGCAGCGGCCCCTGACCCCAGCACCAGTAGCGGTGCTGGCCGCAGCCAAGGGCAACGGCAGAACCGCCGAGCTGGCGAGACGCCTGATGGCGGGACCGTCGTCGTCAAGCCCTGTCCCGACAGCAAGGGCCATCGGAATAGCGTGGGCTGGACGGTTGGCGCGGTCCGCACGCTGGCAGCGGGCAAGACGGTGAATCCATGACAGACTGACTGCTCGCTACAACGCTCCACGCGAGCCCGGGAGACGCTCACCTGCCTGCATCCACGGTCAGTGCGGTGGGGGCCGTACCGGCACGAGCCGTCGGGACACGCCGTGAATACCGCCCTGTAGGCTCGACGGCCGCTATCCCTGCGGCCGACGGTCCCGGCCACTCATGCCGGTACAGCCCTAACCGAACACCCATGCAACTGCCTGTAGCGCATCTCGAGGCAGCGGTTCCTCAGGGCTTGACGGGGGCATCCCGGTGAGGGAGATTCGTGTGCCCGTTTGGCAACCTTTGGAGGACGACATGAAGCGGATCCTCGCGTTCGTCGATGATATCTACGAAGACCTGGAGCTTCTTTACCCGAAAATCCGCCTGGAGGAGGAAAGCTGGGAGGTGGTGGTCGCCGGGCCCGAAAAAGGCCGGACCTATCGCGGCAAGAACGGCTATCCGTGCGTGGCCGATGCTGCCATCGCAGAGATGACATGCGCCGAGTTCGACGCATTGCTTATTCCGGGTGGCTTCGCTCCGGACAAGCTGCGACGAGATCCCAAGGTGCTTTCCCTGACCCGCGAATTCAACGAACAGCGGAAACCCATCGCGTTCATCTGCCATGCCGGCTGGATCTGCATATCAGCGGATATCCTGCGCGGCAAGACCGCCACCAGCACGGTCGGGATCCGGGATGACATGCGCAATGCCGGTGCCGAGTGGATCGACGAGGCATTAGTCGTCGACGGCCACCTGATCAGCTCGCGGACCCCGAAGGATCTGGCCGTCTTTGCCAGGGCGCTGGTCGACAAGCTGAGGGGGTAGCGGGCAGCAAGAGGGAAGAAGGGGGCAGAGGGCAGGGAGCAGGGAGAGGAGGAGAAGCGGGCGGCGGGCAGCGGTTTGTCAGCCAGGCTGCTCACTATTCACTATTCACTATTCACTATTCACGATTCACCATTCACCATTCACCGAGTCACGAGTCACGAGTCACGCGTGATCCTAACCACGGAGAACACGGGCAGCTGCGTTTCGCCAGGCTTGCCGCTGTCCGTTGACGGCGCTATCTGACATTGCACCCACCAGCCCCTATTGAGCTTTCGCGGATCCTGAGTTTCGCCGTACAATCTGGGCTTATGAGTTCGGACAGGGATCCGTTGACAACGCTGCGTAGGGTATTCGGCTACACCTCCTTTCGTCCGTTCCAAGAGCAGATCATCGACGCGCTCGTTCGCGGCCAGGACGCCTTCGTGCTGATGCCGACGGGCGGCGGCAAGTCACTCTGCTACCAGATCCCGGCGCTCATCCGTGACGGCGTCGGGGTCGTGGTATCGCCGTTGATCTCGCTCATGAAAGACCAGGTCGATGCGCTGCGCGCCAACGGCGTGTCGGCCGCGTATTTGAATTCCAGCCTGTCACCCCAGGGGGCGAGAGAAGTTCTCACCCGACTGCACGCCGGTGAGCTGGAGCTGCTCTATATCGCGCCCGAGCGGCTGATGCAGCCGGCCTTCCTGGAGCGTCTACACACGCTGGATCTCGCCCTGCTCGCCATCGACGAGGCACATTGTGTGTCTCAGTGGGGCCACGATTTCCGACCCGAGTACGTTGCTCTCGGCGAACTGCGCAGACACTTCCCGGGTGTGCCTGTCATTGCGCTGACAGCCACGGCGGATCCGCAAACCCGCAATGACGTGGCTTTGCGGCTGGGACTGGCGGACGCCACACGCTACGTCGCCGGCTTCGACCGTCCCAATATCCGCTACACGATGCTGGAGAAAAGCCGCCCCTACGAGCAGCTCAAAACCTTTCTGGCGACCCGCCGTCAGGAAACGGGCATCGTTTACGCTCTCAGCCGCAAACGTGTGGATGAGGTTGCGGGACGACTGCAGGCCGAGGGTATCGCGGCGGGGGCCTATCACGCCGGTATGTCGAGCGAGAATCGCCAGCGGATGCAGGAGGCCTTCCTGCGCGACGAGGTTCGGGTCATCGTAGCAACAGTGGCTTTCGGCATGGGTATCGACAAGCCCGACGTGCGCTACGTGGTTCACTACGACCTGCCCAAGAACATCGAGGGTTATTACCAGGAAACCGGCCGGGCCGGCCGGGACGGTCTGGCCTCCGAGGTCCTGCTGCTCTACGGTCTGCGCGACGTGGTCATGGTCCGCGGTTTGCTGGAAACCTCCGAGAACGAAGAACAGAAGCGTGTCGAGCTTCACAAGCTGAATGCCATGGTCGACTTCGCGGAAGCGCTTACCTGCCGGCGCCGGGTGCTGCTCAACTACTTCGGCGAGCACCTGGCCGACGATTGCGGAAACTGCGATGTGTGCCTGAACCCGCCGATGCGTTACGACGCCACAGTGGACGCGCAAAAAGCGCTATCGTGTGTGTATCGAGTCGGCCAGCGCTTCGGCTTGCAGCATGTGATCCAAGTGCTCCGAGGTGCGAACACCGAGCGCATCAGACGCCTCCGCCATGACCAGCTCTCCACATTCGGCATCGGCACTGAGCAGAGTGAGGACGCCTGGGGAAGCATTCTCCGCCAACTGCTGCATCGAGGCTACCTGGTGCAGGATTTGGCAAATTACGGGGTGCTGCAACTCACCGAGCGGGCACGCCCCCTATTGCGCGGCCAGGAGTCGCTGGAACTGGCCCGTCCACGGGTCGGAGCCGTACAAAAGAAGAAGCGGCCCGCGAGCATCGAGCTGAGCAAACAGCCCCACGACGAAGCCCTGTTTCAAGCGCTGCGCGAGCTGCGCAGGCGACTCGCCGAGGATCAAGGGGTTCCCCCGTACGTGGTCTTCGGAGACGCGACCCTGGCGCAGATGGCGCGACTGAAGCCGGACGACGACAACGGTCTGCTCCGCATCAGCGGCGTCGGCGAGCACAAGCTTTCCCGTTATGGCAACGACTTCCTGGCGGTGATCAACGAGTACCGCGACGCCAGTCCCGGCGAGGCATAACCAGAATCCGCAGCCGGGCCGGTGGCCGTGGTGAGCGACCGAAGTGATTTAGTGCACGCTGGTCCGGTGATCGCGCCGTGGTCATGCCACCGCGCCTGACACCCCGCATGTGACCGTCAAACTACTCACCACTCACCACTCACCACTCACCACTCACTGCTCACCATTCACCACTCACTGCTTGTCTTTTCCGTACAGCAACAGAAACTGGCCAACGACCTTGCGGATATGCGTTTCCCGAGACGCCTCGTCCAGATCGGGCTGAATGTTCATGAGGATCTGCAGGTGATAGTGGCCGCGCAGCATGTTGAGGTACAGACAGGCCGCGTACCGCGGATCGTCCTGTTTGAGCCGGCCGGCCCGCATGTGTCGGCTGAGCAGCTTCGCCACGGCGGTAATGGCGGTGTCAGGTCCGCTGGCGTAGAACAGCTCCGCGATTTTCCGGTAGCTGCCGCTCTCGCCAATGACCACCCGGAACATGGCTGCGACTTCGTCATCGAGGATGAGGTTGAGAAAACGGTCACCGACAGCCGCGAGCGCCTGCTCGAGGTTCAGATCCGCCGGGAGAGCAGCCTCCATGAAGCCGTAAGACTCCACCTTGGCGGCAATCACCATGCGAAAGAGCTCCTCCTTGTTCGCAAAGTGCGAGTATACAGTCTGCTTGGAGACGCCCGCTTTCAGCGCCACGGCGTCCATGGACGTGCCCTGCAGGCCCTGGGCCAAAAACAGCTCCGAGGCGGCCTCCAGGATGGCGTCCCTCTTCTCCTCGCTCTTGGGCCGACCGGCCCGCGCAAAAACTCCTTTTCTCATAACGGAACTGGACAGTCTAGTATCGGTAAAGTAAAATCAAACTACACGGTCCAGTTTAAGAGCGATTCCTGCATACGTCCAGCCCGCATCCTCGAAGGAGGCCATCATGAGGCGCACAGACGACAATCCAGCTGGCGGCCACCGCCTCAAAGGGCGCAGCTTGTACGTGGCCGCTGCCGTCAGCGTGGCCCTGATCGGGGGGACGATGCTGGGCTACGCGGCCACCCGTACCCAGAGCGCCGCCGTCCTGGAATCCGAACCCACCGCCGCCCTCCCTGTCGCCACTCTTTCGGTCCAGCTGCAGCCGGGCTACGAAACCCGGCGGCTTTTCGTAGGTCGCGTGGAGCCCAGCAGGGAGAGCGCGTCCGGTTTTGAGCTCGGCGGGCTGCTCGAGGCGGTGGCGGTGGACGAAGGCGATCAGATCAAGGCCGGACAGGTGTTGGCGAGGTTGGATACGGCCCGGCTCGAGGCCCAGCGCCAGGAGCGGGCGGCCGCCCTGGAAGAGGCGCGGGCGAATCGTGCATTGGCACGAATTACGGTCAGGCGCCTGGAGGGCGTTATCGAGGCAGGCGGCATATCCCGGCAAGGACTGGACGAGGCCCGGGAAGCTTACCGGGCAGCAAAGGCGGCCGAGAGCCTGGCCCGTTCCCGAATTCAGACTCTGGACGTGGACCTGGCCAAGGCAACGCTAACCGCGCCCTACGATGGGGTAGTCACGAAACGGCACGTTGACGAGGGCCAGGTGCTGCCGGCTGGATCGC
>JASJBY010000244.1 GCA_030066245.1 Gammaproteobacteria bacterium | reverse complement strand
GGCGGCAGGCCGGCCACACCCACCGCGCCCACGAAAAAGAGAGTTCCCAGCAGCGCCGGACGGGCCACGGCCTGCTCCCGGTCCAACGCGGCCTCGGCTTTCCCCCGCTCACGGGCGATCAGACCGGCAAGCAGAAAAAGTCCCCCGCCGACCAGGGTGCTGTTCAGCACGTAGTAAAGCGCGGCCGAGAGGGCGGCTTGCGAGTCGAGCCCCAGGACCAGGATGAAGGTGCCGGCGGAGAGGACCACCAGATGCGCCAGCAGTCGCCGCAGCTCGCGGCTGGCCAGCACGCCAAGGGTCGCAAGCAGGACCGTCGCAAGCCCGATCGGCAACAGCCAGGGTGTTACCAGGGACGCGACTGATCCCGCTTCCGGCCCGAACACCAGGCCATGCACGCGCAGGATGGCGTACCCGCCCACCTTGGTCATGATGGCGAACAGCGCTGCCGCCGGCGCGCTGGCGGCGGCATAGGCGGACGGTAGCCAGAAGCCCACCGGAATCAGGGCCGCCTTGAGGGCGAAAACGACCAGCAGCAGCAGGCCGCCGGTGCGCAGTAATCCAGCCTTTTCCGTCCCGCTTGCCGCCACCTTGGCTGCCAGATCCGCCAGGTTGAGCGTGCCCGTCGCGGCATATACGGCACCGATGCCGATCAGGAAAATGGCCGAGCCGATCAGGTTGAGCACCACCAGGTGCAGGGCAGCGCGTACCCGGGACGCTCCTCCGCCGTGCAACTGCAGCGCGTAGGAGGCGATGAGCAGGATCTCGAAGAAGACAAACAGGTTGAAAAGGTCGCCGGTGAGAAACGCACCGTTGATGCCAAGCATCTGCATCTGGAACAGGACGTGAAATCGCGGCCCGAGCTGGTCGTCCCCCGTGACGGCATAGAGGAGACTGGGCAACGCCAGACAGGCACTCAGGGTCAGCATGAGTGCGCTCAGGCGGTCCACCACCAGCACGATGCCGTAGGGGGCAGGCCAGTTGCCGTCGTAGTAGACAACGTGCTCGCCGCCGGCAACCTGAATCAGCAAAGCCACGGCCACTGGCAGGAGCGCCGCCGTGCCGGCCAGACCGATAATACGCTCGGCCGCTTTGCCTGCCCGGCCGGCAAGCATCAGGAGCGCGCCCGCGATGAGGGGTATGAGCACCGGTAAGACAGCCAGATGGCTCACGATTCCTCACCTTCGTCCACGCGGTCACCGCCGAGCGCGCCCAGGGCACGCAGAGCCAGCACCACGAGAAAGGCGGTCATGCCGAAACCGATCACGATGGCGGTGAGCACCAGGGCCTGGGGCAGAGGGTCGGGCAACTGCTTCAGGCCGTGCTCGACGAGTGGCGCACTGTCAAGTTGCAGCCGGCCACTAGCGAAAAGAAACACGTTGACGGCATAGCCCAGCAGCGACAGACCCAGGATCACCGGGAAGGTGTGGGTGCGCAGGAGCAAATAAACGGCACTTGCCGTCATGACGCCGATGAGGATGGAAACCAACGCTTCCATCAGACGGAGTCCGCTCGCCGGGTCAGGCCGCCAAGGCCGGCAAGGATCATGAGCACCGTGCCCACCACGGCCAGGTACACGCCCAGGTCGAAGAACAGGGCGCTCGCAAGCTCGAACTTGCCGATGAGAGGGAGCGTCACGTAGGTATAGGTGCTGGTAAGAAACGGATAGCCCAGCGCCCAACTCCCTATGCCGGTGAGGACGGCGATGATCACCCCCGCGCCGACTATGCCCAGTTTGTCCCAGGGCAATCGAGGACGGGTGGCTTCGCTGCCCTCGGCGATGTATTGCAGAATCAGGCCAACGCCGGTCACCAGCCCGGCGATGAAGCCTCCCCCCGGCTCGTTGTGGCCGCGCAGGAACAGGAACGCGGAGACCAGCAGGGCGATGGGCAGCAGCAGCTTGGAGACCGTCACGAGCACCAGAGGGTGGCGGTCAGACGACCAGGGACGACCGAGCCAGTCCCGCTCTGGTACGGCCAGCACCAGGCCCCGGAGCATGGCCATGATGCCGACGGCGGCGATCCCAAGCACCGTGATCTCGCCCAGGGTATCGAAGCCCCGGAAGTCCACGAGGATGACGTTCACGACATTGGTCCCGCCTCCAGCCGGTTTGCTTTCCGCCAGGTAAAAAGACGAGATGCTGTCCGGCGGCAGGGTCAGCATGGCGTAGCTGAGCACCGCGATTCCAATCCCGGCGGCCGCGGCCAGAACTCCATCCCTAACTCTGCGGGCCAGGCTAGATTCGTGCGGCGTGGCTTCAGGCAGGTAATACATGGCCAGCAGCACCAGGATGACCGTCACGATCTCCACCAGCACCTGGGTCAGCGCCAGGTCCGGGGCGGAGAAGTGGGCAAACAGCAGCGACGTGATCAGCCCCACAAGCCCCAGCATCAGCACCGCTATGAGTCGACTGCGGTGCTTGACGGCGGTGGCGAGGGCGCCCGCGCCGAGCAGCAGCCCCCCCAACAGGGCACCCGAATCCAAAGGTGTGCGTGCCCCGGAGCCGGCCAGTGGCGCGCCCCACAGGCCAAGGGCCCCCAGAACCAGAACAGTCAGGAGCAGCAAGAAGCTGTAGCGCCGCAAGCTGCGGTTGTCCAAGGCGTGGTCAAGCCGATGGGCGAAATCGAACAGGTACGCAATAAGCCCCTCGGTCAGCCGCTTGCCGCTCAGTTTGACCGGCAGCCGATCGTGGACAGCGAACACCCAGTGGCGGCCGGCATAAAGCGCGACGCCGCCACCCATGGCCGCCAGGCTCATGAAAAAAGGCTGGTTGAAGCCATGCCAGATCGCCAGGCTGAAATCAGGCAGCGGCATTTGCAGCACGGCGCCTGCCGCCGCCTCGAGCAGCGGACGCACGGTGATGCTCGGCAGTGTGCCGACGGCCACGCAGAGCACCACCAGGATCTCCACCGGGACTATCATCCAACGGGGCGGTTCGTGAGGTGTCTTGGGCAGTTCCCTGGGCTCGCCGTTGAAGAACACATCGTGGATAAAGCGCAGCGAGTAGGCTACAGCGAAGACGCCGGCGAGGGTCGCCGCCCAGGGAAAGAGCCAGTGCCACTCCGCCTCGCTGAGCCATCTGAGCGCCAGAGTCTCGCCGAAGAACATTTCCTTTGACAGAAAGCCGTTGAGCAGCGGGACGCCGGCCATGGCAGCCGCGGCCACCATGGCCAACGCCCCGGTGTAGGGCATGTGCTTGAACAGGCCGTGGATCCGTCGCATGTCTCGTGTGCCGGTTTCGTGGTCGATGATACCGGCCGCCATGAACAGGGATGCCTTGAAAACGGCATGGTTGATGATGTGGAAGATGGCGGCGATCTCGCCGAGCGGGGTGCCCAGGCCAAACAGCAAGGTGATCAGGCCCAGATGACTGATGGTGGAGTAGGCCAGCAGGCCTTTCAGATCGTGCTGAAACAGGGCCAGATAGGCCCCGAGCAGCAGGGTGGCGAGGCCCATGCCGCTCACAGCGTAGAACCAGAGCTCACTTCCAGCCAGCACAGGGAAAAACCGCCCGAGCAGGAAGATGCCGGCCTTGACCATGGTCGCGGAGTGCAGATAGGCGCTGACCGGCGTCGGGGCCGCCATGGCATGTGGCAGCCAGAAGTGAAATGGAAACTGGGCCGACTTGGTACCGGCGCCAATGAGGAAGAGCACCAGGATCACGGGGTACAAGTCGTGGTTCTCGATGCTCTGGCCACTGTCGAACACGGCCGTAAGCTCGTAGCTGCCCACTATCTGCCCCATTAGGACCACCGCGCCGAACAGCGCCAGGCCGCCTCCCCCGGTCAGCAACAAGGCCAGGCGCGCCCCCTGACGTGCAGCCGGGTCCCGCCGCTTGAAGCCAATGAGCAGGAAAGAGGTCAGGCTCGTCAGCTCCCAGAACAACAGCATCTGGAGCAGATTCTCGGACAGCACCAGCCCGAGCATGGCGCCCATGAAGAGCAGCAGGAAGACGTAGAAGCGCGACTGCGCTTGCTCGGCGGAAAGATAGTAGTGCGCGTAGAGCACCACCAGGATGCCGATGCCGAGGATGAGCTGGGCGAAAAGCAGTGACAGACCGTCCAGCCGAAAGGCCAGTGACAAGCCGATCGCCGGCATCCAGTCCCAGCGGTTGATCAGCACCTCCCCGTCATACACAGGGGTCGCCTGGGTCAGCACCAGGATCAGGCCCAGAAACGCGCTCAGGCTTGCCACACCGGCGGGAGGCAGGCGCAAGCGGGATGCAAGAAAAGGGAGCAGCAGTGCACCCACGAAAGGCACGCAGACGAGCAGCAATAACATTAGCGCGCTAAGGCCATTCTACGGTTGTAGGCGTTGCGGCTCTTTTCTGAAGGAAACGGCCCACGGTGTCAACCGCGACAGCCGTCGTCGGGAGGCGCTGGTCCCATGGGGCGTGAGCCCGCTTTGAGAGAGCCTAAATCTGCACTTTGGCTCCATAGACGAAAAGCGCCCGCACCTTGTCCCAGAAGTCCCCACCCAGCACGAAAAAGCTGGCGACAAACATGAAATCGGCGGTGAAGTTTACGGGCAGGCGGTACTCCACGTATAGAGCCAGGACCGGCGGCACGTAGCCACCCACCCAACTCATCACAAGCGGTAAGAGCAGCATGGTCAAACCAATAGTACCGGTAGTACCGGATTGCATGCCATGCCGGACCGGACTGGCAATCCCCTTGGGCAGCGAAGACGAGGAATCAGTTCGGCTTCTACGAAATCCAACACCCATCCTGGCAAATCGAAACCTCTTTGTTGCAACCCGCGCGTCCGCTACTATGTGTTGTCCTCTGTCCCCGGACGCCCTGCCCAGACGTTGAGCTCTAGCACGGTGTCACCTTGAGAAGAAGGGGCATCAAGGCTCACCTGACCGTCACAATCGGAGCTCGTCATGAACGACCTTGTCTGGATCGGCCCCGCCCTCGTCTTCGGATTGCTGGCCGTGCGCGTTGGCCTGCCACCCATGGTCGGCTACCTGATTGGCGGCTTCATTCTCAATGTCATGGACATCGTGGACCCGGCCTACCTGACCGAGGTCGGCGAGCTGGGCGTCACGCTGCTGCTGTTCACCATCGGCCTGAAGCTCGATGTCCGGTCTCTGCTGAAGCCTGTGGTATGGGCCGGTGCCACCCTGCACATGCTGGCTGTCGTGGTGATCTTTGGGGTTGCTCTGTTCTGGATAGGGCTGACGGGCCTGACCATCTTTACGGGCGTGGATTTCAAGATCGCCCTGCTGATCGCCTTCGCGCTCAGCTTCTCCAGCACCGTGTTCGCGGTCAAGACCCTGGAGGAGACGGGCGAGCTCACCTCACGACACGGGCAGATCGCCATCGGCATTCTGATCATGCAGGACATCTTCGCCGTACTCTTCCTCGCGCTCTCCACCGGGAAGGTCCCAACCATATGGGCCCTGGGTCTGCTCGCGCTGATTCCGCTGCGCCGGCTGCTCATGCACATCATGACCCGCGTCGGGCATGGCGAGCTGCTGATCCTCTACGGCCTGGCCTTGACCTTCGGGGGCTGGGGGCTGTTCAACATCGTCGGCATGAAGGGCGATCTGGGAGCGCTTATCATCGGGGCGCTGCTGGCCGCTCATCCGTCGGCGTACGAAATGTCCAAGAAGCTCATGGGCTTCAAGGATCTGCTCCTGGTGGGCTTCTTCTTGAGCATCGGGCTGGCGGGCGATATCACGGTCCAGGCGTTGGTGGTAGCCTTCCTGCTGGCCGTGGCGGTCATCATCAAGGTGGCCCTGTATTTCTTCATACTGGTGCGATTCCAGCTGCGTTCGCGCACGTCCGTCTTCGCCTCTCTGAATCTGGCCAACTACAGCGAGTTCGGCCTGATCGTCGGCGCCATCGCCCTGTCCAACGGCTGGCTGAGCGGCGACTGGCTGGTGATTATCGCCCTGGCACTCACCATGACCTTTATCGCCGCGGCACCCCTGAACGCCCGGGCGCGCGACCTGCTTGCGGCCGTGCAGACACGCGTTAGCCGCTTCGAGAGCCCCACGCCCCTGCCCGAGGACGCGCCTATCGACGCCGGCGATGCGCGCATTGCAATCATCGGAATGGCGCACTTGGGCACGGGGGCCTACAGAACCTTGAAAGCGAAGTACGGCGACGTGCTGATCGGTATCGATCCCGACTCGGAGGTGGTTGCCCGCCATCAATCCGAGGGCCGAAACGTCATCCTGGCAGACGCCACCGACGATGAATTCTGGTCCAAGGTTCGGGCCGGCAAGGTTTCGGTGGTGCTGCTGGCAATGCCTGAGCTCGAGGAGAATCGCGCTGTAGCCGAGCGTATTCGCGCGCTGGACGA
>JASJBY010000243.1 GCA_030066245.1 Gammaproteobacteria bacterium | reverse complement strand
CGTCGTCACCCGAGGCAGTGTCGATGGCGGTTCGTACGAGATTGAGAAGTCCCGTGTCACATCTCAGTTCCTTCTCTGACTTCGCCGGCCTCTCCGGAGCTTTTCGCTCACTCTGGGTCGGCGCGGCAAAAACCTCCGTGTAAACGAACCTATCGCACGCTGAAACAAAGGGTCGAGGAGTCTTCTTCTCGCCGAATCCGTAGACCCGGATGCCGGCCTCGCGTATCCGCGCCGCCAGGCGCGTGAAGTCACTATCACTCGATACCAGACAGAACCCGGAAAACCGGTGTGTATACAGCAAATCCATGGCGTCGACTATCATGGCGCTGTCGGTTGCGTTCTTTCCGACCGTATACCGAAACTGCTGAATCGGCTGGACCGAGTGTTCGAGTAGCACCTTTTTCCATCGACTGAGAGCTGGCGCTGTCCAGTCGCCGTAGATGCGTTTGACACTAGCGATGCCGAGCTTTGCCACTTCTGCGAAAAGTCCTTCGATAATGGAGGCACTCGCATTGTCAGCATCGATTAATACTGCGAGCGATTCGTTGCTGTCGTTCGTCTGCTGCATATATCCCTCTTTCGGATTCAACGTTCCGCATTAGCGCCCAGGCGTCAGTGAGGTACGACGGCTGCAGGGAGCGCACTTGATTTGCCTGTTGTCCCGTATCGACTGCACAGATACCGCTCCACCGATCCATTGCCGTGGCGGACGGCATTGGTTCGGTTAGGGCTGTACCGGAATGAGTGGCCGGGACCGTCGGCCGCAGGGATAGCGGCCGTCGAGCCTACAGGGAGGTATTCACGGCGTGGCCCGGCGGCTCGTGCCGGTACGGCCCCCACCGCGAATGCTTAACCGATCACGGATGCCCGTTCACGCCCTCCAAGGCGTGTTTCTCATATTTCGATGTTCTCGGCCTCCACGACCCGGGCCAGGGCCTCCTCAAGCAGGGCTCGAGAGCGTGCAGTCGTCGCATGCAGATAAGCGTGCAAGGCCGCGTCATCAGCGCTGCGGTTCTCACATTCGGCGCTGTAGCTCTCGAAGGCGACGAGGCCCATGAGCAGATCCGCCAGATGATGAGGACACTCGCACTTGATGGAAGTGGACACGGAGGCGATGCGGGCCAGGTCTTCGTTGGAATATTGTCGTGCCGGCAAGGGCAGCGACAGGGATTCATCCGATGCCGGAGAGCTCTCGGGCGGCACCCGCGCCCCGCTCCGGGCACCCAGGCAGAAACGACGCACTTCGGCCAGTCCGGCCGGTGCCCGAAGCGTGCTGGTGCGCTCGGTTTCCAGCTGCTCCACCGCTTCTCGCGCACCGAAACCGTAGATCACCAGCGCTCTGGCGGCACGCGAGCGACGCAACAGGCGCCTCACTTCCGCCACTGTATCTTTGTGCAACGTCGGATACTCCAGCACGATGGCATCCGCATCCAGGCTGGCCACCTCCGATTCGAAGACCGACAGCTGACCGTATGCCCCGACAATGTCCAATCCCTGGGCCTCAGACGGCTGCTCGGCAAGGCGTGTCGGCAGCACCTCGCCGAGTATCGCCAGCCGACACCGCTCCTGCTCGCCAGTCACGCCCGACATAGCCTCCTGCGCGAGCGGCGCCATGCGCTCCTGCAGCTGCTCGATGGACAAGTTCGCAACCGTGCCGATGGCGTGTCCCGCATCGACGAGGCGCTTGATCATGGCCAAGCGCGTGATGTCATCACGGGTGTACAGCCGATTGCCGCCCTCCGCCCGATGGGGTTCGACCACCTCATAGCGTCGCTCCCACATGCGCAGGGTATCGGTCGGAATGCCCGTCAACCGCGACACTGCGCCGATACGGTAATTGGCCTCATCGGCGTTCTGCAGAATGTCCGTCATGTCTACACTGTCTCCCAAGCCTGCTGTTACTGCCCGCCCGCCGGCTGGTCTCCCTACCCTGGGGGCGCGGCGTTTTGGACGCTTGAAGCCTAACACCCTGATTCTATATCCACATCTTGTCCCAAACAAACTGTTGACAGTCTAGCCCATGAGCGGCGCCGCTCCTGATCTCCTGCCCACAACACAGCTTGCCTTGGGACCCTGCCCCTGCGCCACGGGCCAGAAGCATTGACACGGCGCGGACTAATTGTTCTGCTAGCAGCTCATTGCCGCTAACAAGAACAAGCCTGTAGTCGAAGCTTCCCCATGCGAATCCTCATCTTGGTCACTCTCGCCGTGCTCGTCAGTGCCGCGCCCTTTTCCCAGGCCACGCCGCCACGAGACTATGTCGTCATCACCGGATCATCCACCGCGTACCCGTTCGCGACGGTCGTGGCGGAACGTGTAGGTAAGACCACGGGCTTCCGGACGCCTCAGGTCAATGCCTTTGGCTCAGGCGGCGGCATTCGCCAGTTCTGCGGAGGCATAGGGCCCCGGTATCCCGATATCGTCCTGGCTTCACGGCGTATGAAACCGACCGAAGTGACCGACTGTCACCAAAACCGAGTGGTTGAGCTCGTCGAGCTCAAGTTTGGTTACGACGGCATTATCATCGCAGCCGCTGACAAGGCTGGACCGAAGCTAAGCCTGACGCCACGGGACATCTACCTAGCTATCGCTCGTGACGTGCCCGACCCCGACGGCAACCAAACGCTGGTGAGAAACCCCCATCGAACCTGGAAACAGGTCAATCCCGCCCTCCCCGACGTGCCGGTCAAAGTTTATGGTCCGCCGCCTACCTCAGGCACACGTGATGTTCTCGCCGAGCTGGGGATGGAACGTGGCTGCCTGAGCTTCCCCCTGTTGAGCACCATGCGCGGCGAGGATCCGGCGCGGTTCCGGGCGGCCTGTCATGCGATTCGTGAAGACGGTGCCTACATCGATTCCGGCGAGAACGACAATATCATTATCAAGAAGATACTCGCCGACCCGGCGGCGGTGGGGATCTTCGGCTTCAATTTCTATGACCAGAACCTGGACCGCGTGCGCGCAGCCCAGGTGAACGGGGTCGCGCCTACCTGGGAGACAATCTTCGACCAGGTATACCCACTCTCGCGGCCCCTTTATCTGTACGTGAAGAGCGCCCACCTGGGATGGATTCCAGGACTCGAGGCCTTCCTGAAGGAACTCATCAACGAAGGCACGTGGGGAGAGAACGGTTACCTCTCAGAGAGGGGCCTGGTCCCGCTCACCAGGGATGAGCGGGCCAAGTACGCCGAGAAGATCAGACAGCTCTGGTGAGCCGACTGGCGCGACCTGCTGCGGGCCGCTTTCCCGCACACGGCCGCGCTCGCCGGCGCGAGGAGGCGTTGGACGGCCGCGCCGGGACCCGTCGCCGCACACGGGGCGCGGCCGGCCCCGACAGGTGAATTCGTCACGAAAGAACTGCGCAGGTCGTCACGGCCTTCCACTGAACGGTGCCTTACCCTATGCTTGCGGCGGGGAGGTTGGTCATCCCGTGGTCCGGGGCCGCTGGGCGGCGCCCAGTCCGACGCGACGCGTCTGCCCCCCGCAAAGAACACAGAATTGACCGATCAGGGCCCGAACCATCTGACCCGCTAGGCGCGGGCAGGCGCACACCCGGAGGCGAATTGAATGAAGGTGCCTTACGACCAGGATCAGGCTGTCATCGATGAGCTAACGCAGGAGCAGGTGCTCCGCAGCATCGTGCACTGTCAGCGAAAAGCAGCGGAAATCGGCTTGACGCCATCTGCCCATGAAAAAAACATGCTCACTGTATACCGCGCTTTGTACGAGAACCGGAAGGCACTGCTGGAATCCATGAAGGAAGGCCGCCCCGAGCTCTGGACCGACTTCCTCGACCGGGTGGACCATTCCGGTGCGGTCATTGACGGGACGGCGGGGCAGCCCGACGAGAGCAAACTGCGTGCGGAGATCAGACACTACGAGAGCGAGGCCTCGAGGCTCGCGAGGGAAACAGGAACCCACGAGCAGAACCTGCATCTCGCCTACGCTCTTCTGGCAAGGCATCGGAGCCAACAGCTCGCCGCCTTGCAGAAGTCGCAGCATGGCGGGAAGAAAGGGGTAAAGGACTGAGGCAATTCAGCCTGCGGTGTGCACGCGTGTCCCACGGGCAAGAGCGGTATGACCGCAAACCGCCGCTGTTTATGATCGAGGTCAACAACCGCTGATCGAAATCGGCGCATCATGTTGATATAGGAGCGAGCGGGCGACATTTCTGGGTGGCCCCCTTCACCCGTCGCCCGTTTATCACAGTGGACGTGTCCCCCCCTTTGTGGACCCGCCTGTCACAGGCGGGCTTTTTTTGTCCACGCCCCGCTGATCCTACTGCCTCGCCCCTTCTTGTGACGCGGTTCACAGAAGCCGCCTAAAGATCCCCTCCGGGGCGACGCTAATCCAGACATGAAAGAATTAGAGTTTTCTAATAATCCAATATGCTCACGCGCTTTGCACGCACGGAGGTACACATCATGCTCTACCTGATCATGGGACTGGCAGCGGCCACCGCGTTCGAAATCGCCTCGCTCTCCCTATACGGCTACCAGGCCCTGCTGGACCACGCCTGGGTCGACTATGTCTTCTGGTGGCTGATCGGGACTGGCGTGCTGCTGGCGGCAGTGGACAGCAGCTTTGGGCTGCGCTGCCGAATCTGCCGGCGTATGCCTCGCTTGCCCCTGTGCGCTTCACTGGTTTGCCGCTGACCCGATCGCGACCCTGTTTACCGGAGGCATTCCGCTGATATTGGTCAAGTTAAGCAAGGAGATAGAGATGTTCAGCAAGCTCAGCAGGTGGTTCCTCGGCGCCCTACTGCTCCAGTTTGCAGTCGGCCTGCAGGCGGCGCATGGGCAGGAGTATGTGGGTAAGGTCGACCACATCTACGATGGTCAGACGGTCCGCATCTTCTACCGCGGTGGCCAGATCCGAGTGCGGCTGGCCGCCCTCGAGACCAGGGATTCCCAGAAGGCCAAGCAGGCGTTGGCCGAGCTGGTTGCGGGCAAGACGGTTCGCGTGAGGGAAGTGCGCTGGGAGGACGGCTTCCTCGTCGGTTTCCTGATGGTTGACAACAAGGACGTGGGCGCCGAGCTGGTGCGGGCGGGACAAGCACATTTCACTGCGGCCTATATGCCCTATGCCGACATGCAGCCTTTGCGGGAAGATGCCCCAGCCGGAGAACTGGGGACCTGGGCACAGCGCTGAACGGCAGCGCCGCGGCGTAGTCGGCGTTCATAACGACAGCCGTTTGGGGCTCCGCCAACCCGTCCGGCGTCTGTCGCTTGGCGCAGAGTCGCAACCGCCCGTCCGGGCCGACGGAATGACGCTGGCTCGTGTCCGGGCGGCCCGGACGGGAACTCAGAAAAGCGTGTAGATAAACGGCGCCACCGCCGAACCCTGGGCCAACACGATAAGGGCTCCCAGGAGCAACATGACGACGATGATGGGCGCAAGCCAGAATTTCTTGCGTACCCGCATGAACCCCCACAAGTCTTTTAGCAACTCTGTCATCAGAAAGGTCTCTCTAGCTGATCGCGCGGTGCCTTATGACTGGGCACCCGGTAACTCTTAGCGCTCTCGTCGAAGCGGCGCGCCATGGTATCTCGGCCCAACAGCTTCATCACCATCGCCACCGGCAGGAACACGAGGAAAAACACAATGCCTAGAATGATTGGCGTGGTAATGCGGCTCAGCAGCAAGGCGAAACGCATCCACCAGTAGTACACGGGGCGAAGGCTCAGGGGCGCCGCCACCGCCCAGAGGCCCAGCACGCCAGCCGCGACCCAGGGCCACACGGGAATATCGAACTCGAGCAACCACGGAAAGAACAGGCCGAACAGGACCGCCAGAATGCCGCCGGTGACCAGCCCGAACTCTCGCAGACCCTTGCGGTCGAGCTCCGGAATTGCGTTAGTCATGCCCGCCATCAGTCTAGCTCGAACTCCTGCTTCCAGGAGTCATCCTTCTCCCACACCGGCTGGTCGGTCTTCGCCAGCAGGAAATTCTCCAGCACCAGATAGTCCATCTCGGTGCGCATGAAGCAGCGATAGGCATCCTCAGGAGTACACACGATGGGCTCGCCGCGCACATTGAACGATGTGTTGACCAGCACCGCGCAGCCGGTGCGCGCCTCGAAGGCCTTCAGCAGATCGTAGTAGCGGGGATTGGTCTCCTTCTGAACAGTCTGCACCCGCGCTGAGTAGTCGACATGGGTGATGGCCGGGATCTCCGAGCGCGGGACATGCAGCTTGTCGATGCCGAACAGCTTCTGCTGGTCCTCCGTCATCGGAATGCGGATCTGCTTGCTCACGGGTGCAACCAGCAACATGTAGGGGCTCTGGCGGTCCAGCTCGAAGTAATCCGATACGCGCTCGG
>JASJBY010000242.1 GCA_030066245.1 Gammaproteobacteria bacterium | reverse complement strand
TGGCCGATCGCCCGCAGAGGCATAGCTGTCGCTATGGTGAGGCGAAAGAGAGTAAAGGTCCGGTGGACCTTTACGCCGCCGAACGGGTTGCCCATGGATGGGCAACCCTGGACCATCCAGCGTAGCGGGAAAGCGAAGCGCAGATGGAGGGGAATCGGCCAAGATGCAAAGCCAGAGTGGGCCAAGAACCGAATAGGACAGACCGTTCATAAGGAAGACCGGCTCGGTGTAGCCCATGCGTTGAGCTTGCCAACATAATCTGCGCCCCAAGGTCCGCCTGGTGAGAAATCCGAGCTGGGGGCCTGACGCCTCATTGAGGGTGCCATGGGATCGGGAGCGGCTGCCCGGCCCGCTCTTGCCGCCATCTTCGGCGGCAGCGCTTGGAACCTAGCGGCCATGATTTTCCTCTGGTCCGGCAGCCATTCTCACCCCCACCGGGTCTGTCTATGTCCTGCGGCTCAATAAACCGGGCTTCCCTACGCTAATAAATAGGTCAAGAAAAACTACGGGCAGGGATTTCGTCGCTGCAGGCAGGGCCGTCGGCCGACTTGCCTGTTTCGCCAACCGACAGTTCGCTTTATGGACCTCTATTTCGAGATCGCCGGCAACCAGATCGAGGGCGCGCGAGACTATCAGGAAGACGCCTTCATGGTCACCCACATGGGGGACGGCGAAGACTCCAGCAGTGCTGCGCTGGTCATCATGGCCGACGGCATGGGCGGTCATGCCGCGGGTAACGTCGCCAGCAACATGGCCACCTCGACCTTCAACAAGACATTCTCCGGACAGTATCCCACCGAGAAGGTCGCCGATGCGCTAAAGGCGGGACTTCTCGCCTCCAACGAGACCATCCGGGCGGCCATCGCCGAGACACCCGGCCTGCAGGGCATGGGTTGCACCATGGTCACGGCCTTCGTGGCAAAGAGCAAGCTTTACTGGGTCAGCGTCGGTGACAGTCACCTTTACACCATACGCGACCGCAACATCACCAAGGTCAACGCCGACCACAGCTACGGCGGCTACCTGAAGCGCATGGAGCAGAAGGGGATTCCGGTGGAGCCGGACCCCAAGCTGTCCCCGAACATGCTCATGAGCGCCATGATCGGAGACGAGATCGCCGAGATCGACCTATCCGAGGAGGCGGTGCAGCTGCTGCCGGGCGATCGGGTCATCGTGGCCAGTGATGGCTTGGACACCCTCGGTCAGGGTGCACTCATCCAGTACTCGGCCTGGTCATCCACGGCGCGGGAATGTGTGAACGCGCTGCTGAAAGCGGTGGAGGATGCGGCCCAGCCGCGCCAGGACAACACCACCGTCATCGTCATCGACGTTAAAGAGCGCATCAAGGAGGAGGCAGCCCCGGCCGAGGAGCTGGTGCTCGAGGGAGGCGCCGAGAAGCCCGAGCCGCGCTCGCCGTCAGCACCCGTCACCGTGCGGGAGGCAGTAGGAGAGCAACTGGGGGCGGAGGAGCCGCCGCGCGGCAAGCTGGGCTTGATGCTGGGTCTGTTGGCCGTGGTGCTGCTGGTCCTGGGTGGGGCGGCCTATTATCTGTTCATGGGCGACAAACCCGCGCCCGTGGTCGCAGAGCGCCCACCGGCGCCTGCCCCGCAGCCGGCTCCTGTGGCGCCCGCCCCGGTGGCACCTGCGCCGACGCCGCCCAAACCGAAACCGGTTGCACCGCCGGCGCCGCAACCAGTCGCGCCCGCGCCGGCCCCGCCGTCACCACGACCTGCGGCGCCCGAATCTGCGCCCGCGCAGGCGGCGCAACCGAGCTTCACCCCCCGGGCGACACTGCGGGATACCCTGCGGGACGGTGGTCGGGGCCCCCAGATGGTCAAGATCCCCGGCGGCAGCTTTCGCATGGGCGGGGCCGCCAGCGCCCTGTCCCCTGACGAGCGCCCGCGCCGCGTGGTTACCGTGGAGCCCTTCGCCATGAGTGCCTACGAGGTGACCTTTGCCGAGTACGACCGCTTCGCCAAAGCCACTCGGCGCAAGCGGCCCGACAGCGAAGACTGGGACCGCGCCACCCATCCAGCGGTGAACGTGAGCTGGGACGACGCATATCAATACGCCCGTTGGCTATCCAAGCAAACGGGTCACAAGTATCGTCTGCCGAGCGAGGCGGAGTGGGAGTATGCGGCCCGGGCCGGGAGCAAGACAAACTACTGGTGGGGTTACCGGATTGGCAAAGAGAACGCCCACTGCTTCGACTGCAAGAGTGGGCTGCACCCCCGCAAGCCGGCGAAAGTCGGGCTGTTCAAGCCGAATCCCGTCGGTATCTACGACACCGCCGGCAACGTGTGGGAATGGGTGCATGATTGCTATCACCCCAACTACCGGGGCGCACCCGAAGATGGCTCTGTCTGGGAGGGCGGCGACTGTACCCGGCGCGTGGCTCGCGGCGGCTCCTACAGCAGCGCCTCTACTTCCCTGCGCAGCGCCAAGCGAGAGAAGTTCGTCTCCGACAAGGGTTACGACGACGTGGGTATCCGCCTGGTCAGGGAGCTTCCCTAAGCTGCGGGCAGTGGCGCCGCCGCAGCCTGGCGCCGGGTGAGATCAGCCTAGACAGCTGTTTGGAAGTATCGATCACAAACGGCGATTCAGCAGGTGTGGGACCCGGCCGGGGCCTTGGCTCCGCTAAATCTCGCCAGGCCTTGGGTCGCGGTGCATTCCTGCACCGCTCGCAAGTCCGGGGCACGCCATCCGTGGCGTGCCCGCTCGGCGGAACGGCCATTCACCGGATGGCCGTTCGGATCCGCCTCGCCCATCGCCTGGCGAGAAGCGGAGATGCCGAGCTTAAGCTATCCCTGCGCCGCTCGCCATCTACGCCGCTACGCCAACGCCCCGACCGGGTCAGCCCGTAGCGTGATTCGGATCAGCTATCTGTGCGGCACGGCCTTGCCGGTTCCCTCTCTGAGCACCCGATACCGGTTCAGGGGGAGTGCCCGCCACTGCTCCACACCACCGCCCGGCCAGTGGACGCGCAGCCCCGTATGCTCTCCGGAGCTGCCCAGGCCCACCAGCACCCGGGGATCGTTTGCCGACGCGTAGCTGGCGTCCGCCCGTGCCCGCCGCCACAGATCGGGACCCGTTTTCCGTTCCACCACCAGGCGTGCCCCCAAGGCATCCCGGCCGCTACGGTGCAGCAGGCGTACGCCCAGCCAGCGGTTTTGACTTCCGCGCCGGTTGATCAGCAGTCGCACCGGTCCGCTGTTGTTGGAGACCAGCACGTCCGAATCCCCGTCGTTGTCCACGTCCCCGAAGGCCGCGCCGCGGCTGACTTCTGCCAGACGCAGGGCGGGGCCCAGCTGGGCCGAGACGTCCCGGAAGCTGCCGTCGCCCTGATTCACGAGCAGCTGGTTGGGTTGAGACAGTGGGTACGGGTCGCCCGCTCGGGCCAGCTCGGACTGGGAGCGCACGTCGCCGTTGGCGATGAACAGATCCAGCCAGCCGTCGTTATCGTAGTCGAACCAGGCCGTGCCGAATCCGGTGACCCCCTTGCTCGGCTCCGCCAGTCCGGCGGCCAGGGTGCGGTCCTCGAACCAGCCCTGGCCGTCGTTCAGGTAAACGGTGTTGGTCTCTTCCCGATCATGGGTCATGAACAGGTCGGGATCTCCGTCCGCATCGAAATCCGCCGCGTCCACGCCCATGCCCGCTTCGGCAGCGCCGTCCATGTTGACGGCGGCGCCCGACAATAGCGCCTCATCGCGAAAGGTGCCGTTCTTCTGGTTGATCCAAAGCTGGTTGGGGTGGCCGTCGTTCGCCACGTAAATATCCACCCATCCGTCGGCGTTGAAGTCGGCGGTGACAATGCCGAGGCCCGCGCCAAAATGCCGTTTGATTCCGGAGCTGCCGGAGGCGTCCTCGAAAGTGCCGTCGCCGCGGTTGTGAAACAGGCTGCCTGGTTCGGGCCTGTAGGTGTCGGTCGCACAGTACTCCGTTTCGCCCATGGGTCCGCGACAGGGCGCGTGTCCTTCGATGCTGAAACGCACGTGGTTGACCACGTACAGATCGAGCCAGCCATCACGATCGTAATCCAGGAAAGCGGCGCTCACGCTGAGGCGGCTGTCATTGACGCCGGCCTGGGCAGTGATGTCCTGAAAACGCCCATCGCCCAGGTTGCGAAGCAGCCGATTGTCGCCCCAGTTCAGCACATACAGGTCGGTCCAGCCGTCGTTGTCCACGTCCCCGGTGGCCACTCCGATACCGTAGTCGGCGCCGGAAATGCCGCTCTCCCGGGTGACGTCCGTGAAGTGGAGCTTCGGCGCACCGTCCTTGCCCTTCTCCAGGTCGTTTCGATACAGTCGATCAGTCAGCGGCTGTCCGGGGGCTGGCGGGAAAACGGCCTCGGCCGGCGTCTGGCTCGGACCCAGCATATGACCCTGGACCAGATACACGTCCAGGTCGCCGTCGTTATCGTAGTCGAAGAGCGCAGCCCCCGGGCCCACGACCTCGGGATAATACCGCTCTCCTGACATGCCGTTGAAGTGGACGAAGTCGAGCCCCACCGCCTGGGCGACCTCGTCGAAACCCGGCTCCGTAACGTCGGCCGCGGCTGCACCACCCGCGACGGCGAGCAGGGCCAGAAAGGCTGTGGCCGGCGGACATGGCCGGCGCCAAGCTATCCGGGCCGTATCGCCCTGGCGGGCGACTTGGCGAGCTTGCCCAGTGTGCATCTCATTTAGCGCAACACGCGAATGAGGCCCTATTTTACCGCTCGCCTGGACACGCGTGCCTACAGCCCAGCCCTGTCTTGTAGGATAATTCGAGTTCTGACGCATGCCATGAGCTGGAGGGCTACACGCAATGGCCGCAAAGCGCATCCTGATGCTGGTCGGGGACTTCGTAGAGGACTACGAGGTCATGGTCCCTTTCCAGGCGCTGCAGATGGTGGGGCACACGGTACACGCGGTCTGCCCCGACAAGCAGGAGGGTGAACAGGTACGCACCGCGGTGCACGACTTCGACGGGGACCAGACCTACAGCGAGAAGCCCGGTCACAACTTCACCCTCAATGGCAGCTTCGACCAGGTCGCCGCTGCGGATTACGACGCTCTGGTGGTCCCCGGCGGCCGGGCCCCCGAGTACATCCGTCTGGATTCGCGTGTGCTGGAGCTGGTCCGCCATTTCGCGCAAGCCGGCAAGCCGATCGCCGCCATCTGCCACGGCGCTCAGGTGCTGGCAGCGGCTGGGGTATTGTCCGGCCGGGCCTGTTCCTGCTATCCCGCCGTGGGTCCTGACGTCAGGGCGGCCGGGGGAGAATATGTGGACATCCCGGTCGACCAGGCTCATGTGGAGGGCAACCTGGTGACCGCGCCCGCATGGCCGGCCCACTCACCGTGGCTGGCCCGATTCCTGGAGGCTCTTGGGACCCGCATCGAGCTGTGACTGTTGAGTTGCAACAGCGCTGGGCCGCGGTGCGTTGGGGGTAAACATGGAAAACTGTATCTTCTGCAGCATGGTTTCCGGTGAAATAGCATGCGACAAGGTCTTCGAGGATGACGAGGTCCTCGCCTTCCACGACATCAACCCCAAGGCACCTGTGCACATCGTCATCATTCCACAGGCGCATATTGCCACGCTGAACGATCTGGACGAGGCGCATGCCCCCCTGGTTGGCAAGCTGTTCCTGGCAGCCCAAAAGCTGGCCAAAGAGCAAGGTTTTGCCGATGCGGGCTACCGAACCGTCATGAACTGCAATCGGCTGGCGGGCCAGTCGGTGTTCCATATCCATCTGCATCTGCTGGCCGGCCGGCTCATGGGCTGGCCGCCCGGCTGACGGATTCTGCCGTAAGCAGGTCGGCGTAGCGAAGCAGCACGCCGATATGGGTCGCGTGGGCGAACGGTGAGGAAGCGAGCTGCGGGTAGTCCCGCGCCAGCACGGCCAGCGCATTCTCCGACAGCTCCTCGTCGCCGATCTGTTTCGCCAGCGCCAGGCTGATGTCGAGTATGATCGCGGACGGGGATGGCAGGGGACCATCGGCCAGGATTGCCCCCCGCGGGATCAGCGGCAGAAGCGGTTCAGCGGCGCGTCTCCAGCCCCGCGGTGTGTGGAAGCGCTGCCAGGCTGCGTGGAGCATGCGCTTGGTGAGCTGGTAGTCCCGGGCATCGCCGCTCAGCCGCGCCCAGGCCAGCAGGCCCCACGCCACGTAGGCGTAATCCTCCAGAGAAGCGCTGCCGACCGCCTGCCTGCCGTCCGTGGCGCGGCGCAGGGCGTTGCCGTCCCAGAGCGCTCGGCCCAGGTACTCGCGCAGCTGTTCCCCGTGGCGTCGGTATTCCTCGCCGCCGGGTAGGCGCGCGGCGTCGGCCAGCACCGTGAGGGCAAGG
>JASJBY010000027.1 GCA_030066245.1 Gammaproteobacteria bacterium | reverse complement strand
ACTCGGTGACTCGGTGACTCGGTGACTCGGTGACTCGGTGACTCGGTGACTCGGTGACTCGGTGACTCGGTGACTCGGTGACTCGGTGACTCGGTGACTCGGTGACTCGGTGACTCGCAAGGAGCATGGCGCGCCCTGAGCGCCTGTCAAGTACCCCAGCCCCAATTCACAATTTTTTTCACGCTTCATGATTCACCGTTCTGTCCAGTCACTGCTCACTAGTCACGATTCACCATTCTTCCCAGTCACTACTCACCTTCTCTCCCAAGTCACCGAGTCACCGTCAACCGAGTCACCGTTCTTCCTATTCACGATTCACGAGTCACGAGTCACGAGTCACGAGTCACCGGACTTCCTTTCTCCTGCCCCCTGTCCCCTTCTTCACTCTTACCGACCGCCGCCCGCTGCCCGCCGCCCGCTTTCCTACCCCCCTCCCCGACCTATCATTCTCCCGAAACCCAGTGGGTTGTCCTGGTCGCTGCACGGGTTATGCTGTGTTTCTACCCGTAAAACGACATGATCGGTGAGCTGGACTCCAGGCAAGGCTACAGCCTTGGAAGCGATTCGTCTGACCGCTCGTAAAGGAGCCGCAGCGAGTCGGCGCCAACAGCCTGTTCAGCGACTCCGGAAGCCCAAAACGGGATAACCCTGAGACGCATTCAGGCACCCTATTTCTGCATATGAAACTTTCATGAATTCCTGCTGGGTGAGCTGTGGCAAGTTTGGACCTGGCAAGGTAATGTTTTCGGTCCTGCAAGCCCGCGTTCCACCGCATTGGTGTTCGGTGAAAGCCGGACCGGCACGAGGGGCCGGGACCGTCGGCCGCAGGGATAGCGGCCGTCGAGCCTACACGGACGTATTCACGGCGTGTCTCGGCCCCTCGTGCCGGTCCGACCCGCGCCATGAATCCTTAGCCGGATCACGAATGCGCTTCACCGCGTCCGAAGGGCCGCATACCCCTTCACTCAGCACACGCCAAGATTTCCAATCCGTGACGGAGGACAGGCAATGACCCGCGCAGTCGCAACCAACCAGACCATCCTGGTCGTGGGAGGAGGCATCAGCGGCATGACCGCGGCGATCGAGGCAGCCGAGTGCGGCAAAGATGTCTTGCTCCTGGAGAAGAATCCCTCTGTCGGCGGGCGGGTGAGTCAGCTGTACAAGTACTTTCCCAAGCTCTGCGTTCCGAGCTGCGGCATGGAGATCAACCTGCGCAGGATGAAAGCCCTGAAGAACCTGCGCGTCATCACCATGGCCGAGGTGACGCATATCGGCGGTGAGTCCGGTGACTACAACGTCAGCTTTACGGTCTCGCCCCGTTACGTGAACGAGAAATGCACCGCCTGCGGCGAGTGTGCCAGGGTCGTCGAGGCGGAGTTCGATGACGAGTTCAACTACGGACTCTGCAAGCGAAAGGGTGCTTACCTGCCGTTCAACATGGCCTATCCCCAGCGCTATGTGCTCGACCCGAAGATCATCGGCAGCGACGATGCACGGAAGGCCAAGGCGGCATGTACGGTAGACGCCATCGATTTGGACATGCAGGAAGAGACGGTACAGGTGAAAGCCGGCGCCGTGATCTGGGCCACCGGCTGGCAGCTTTATGACGCCGGGAGGATCCAACCCTATGGCTACGGCCGCATACCAAACGTTATCACCAGCGTCGAGTTCGAGCGCATGATGGATCCCTTCGGCCCCACGGGCGGCAAGCTGTTGCGTCCATCCGACGGCAGGGAGGCCAAGGACGTGGCGTTCATCCAGTGCGCCGGATCGCGGGACAAGAATCATCTGGTGCATTGTTCCCGCATCTGCTGCATGGCGTCGCTCAAGCAGAGCACCTACGTGCAGGAGCAGTTCGGCGACGAAGGCAAAGCCTCCATCTACTACATCGACATCCGCGCCATCGACCGTTTCGAGGACTTCTACGCCATGGTCAAGGCCAACGGCAACGTCCGGTTCGTGAAGTCCAAGGTGGCGAACATCACCGAAGACAGGGCCACGGGAAATCCAATCCTTCACGGCGTCGACACGGAGGGTACCGACCGCTACAGCAACCCCCATCAGCTCGTGGTGCTGGCCGTCGGCATGCAGCCGAGCGTTTCGAGGATTGCCTTACCCGCTGCAATGGCCGTAAACGAGAGCGGCCACAGGGAGCCGGACGGCAACAATGACGGAATTTTCGCGGCGGGAGCCGCTTCTGACGCGCTGGACGTGAACCGCGCCGTCCAGCATGCGACGGCGAGCGCGCTAAGGGCTATTCAGGTGGTCAATCGAGTTGCCGGAGCGGAGGGTTAGGCCGTGTCTGACCCGATCAAGATTGGCGCATACATCTGCAAGGGCTGCGGCCTGGACGAGCGGCTGGATGCCGGCCAGCTTGAGACGGTCGCCACCCGGGAAGGCAGGGCGAACCGCTGCAGGCAGCACGATTTCCTCTGCTCTGCGGACGGCGTCGCCATTATCCAGAAGGATATCGACCAGGAAGGGGTCAACAGGGTCCTGATCGCGGCCTGTTCCCGCCGGGCAAAGACCGACGCCTTCGATTTCGACGGTGTGGCCGTTGCGCGCGCCAACCTGCGCGAAGGCGTCATCTGGGTGCGACCTGACACGGAAGACGCCCGGGAGACGACCCAGGAGATGGCCAACGACTATGTCCGTATGGCCTGCCACGAGATAAAGGCCATGAGGCTGCCGTCGCCCAGCGAGCAACAAGGGCGAAATGCGCATCTGCTCGTAGTGGGAGGCGGCGTAAGCGGCATGACCGCGGCCCTGGAGGCGGCAAAAACAGGATACACCGTCACACTGGTCGAGAAGAGTGCCCAGCTCGGCGGTGCGGCAGCGCAGCTTCACAAGCGCTTCCCCCGTCGGGCGCCTTATCAGGACCCGGCGGACACGCGCATCCAGGAGATGATCGCTGCCGTCGAGGCGGACCCGAATATTGCGGTACTTCTGAACAGCACCCTGACCAAAACTTCCGGCGCACCCGGCCGTTTCTCCGCGGATATCACCACCAAGAGCGGCTCCACCACGACAGAGAGCTTCGGCGCCATCGTCCAGACCACCGGCTTCGTTCCCTACGACGCCAGCCAGCTGCCGGAGCTGGGTTACGGCAAGAGCCCGGACGTGATCACGCAGATGGAGCTGGAGGCCTTGGCCAGGGAAGCCGGCGGAGGCGCCATCAAGCGGCCTTCGGACGGCAGAGAGGTCCAGACCGTGGTGTTCGTCCAGTGTGCCGGCCAGCGCAGCGACAAACCAGGCCACCTTTCCTACTGCTCCGGCCACTGCTGCCTGACCAGCATCAAGCAGGGCATGTATTTCAAGGATCAGAACCCGGCCGTGGATACCGTGGTCATGTTCGACGACCTGCGCACGCCGGGCGCAGGAGGCGAAGACTTCTACCGCTCCGGCCAGCAAAAAGGCATCACTTTCACCAGGAGCAAGGTCGGCGCCGTGGCCACTGGCAGCAACGGCCTGGAGATCAGATACCAGGATCTGATCCTGAACGAAGACAGCGTCATGCAGGCGGACCTCGTCGTGCTCGCCACCGGGATGGTCGCCAACTCCGGCGTCGACATCGAGGCCAGAGTCTCCACGCAGGAGGGCGAGGTGGCCAGCATCGAGGTCCCGGTGGAATCCATACTCAACCTGGACTACCGCCAGGGGCCGGACATCCCCCAGCTCGTGCACGGCTTCACGGACTCTCACTTCATCTGCTTTCCCTATGAGACCCGCCGCTCCGGGATATACGCCGCCGGACCGGTGCGCCGGCCCATGGACATGGCCCAAGCCATGGAGGACGCCACCGGCGCTGCCCTGAAGGCCATCCAGGCGGCGGAGAACGCGGCCCTGGGGCGGGCGGCTCATCCGCGTACCGGCGACCTCAGCTACCCGTCATTCCGCAAGGCGGGCTGCACCCAGTGCAAGCGCTGCACCGTGGAGTGCCCGTTCGGCGCCATCGACGAGGACGAGCAGCGCTATCCGCTCTTCAACGAGTCCCGTTGCCGGCGCTGCGGCATCTGCATGGGTGCCTGCCCGGTGCGGGTCATCTCCTTCGAGAACTACTCGGTGGACACGGTGGGCGCCCAGATCAAAAGCGTGGACGTCCCGGACGCGTTCGAAGGTAAGCCGCGTATTCTGGCGCTAGCCTGTGAGAACGACGCCTATCCCGCGCTCGACATGGCGGCGATGAACCGCATTGAGTGCAGCGCTTTCGTGCGCGTAATTCCGGTGCGCTGTCTGGGATCGGTGAACACCATTTGGGTGACGGACGCCCTCAACAGTGGTTACGACGGGGTGGTGCTGCTTGGTTGCCGGCAAGGCGAGAATTACCAGTGCCACTTCGTGAAGGGCTCGGAGATGGCCCACTACCGCATGGGCAAGATCGGCGACACGCTGCGGAGTCTGCAGCTCGAGACTGAGCGTGTGGAAACCTACGAGGTAGCCATCACCGACATCCAGCGCGCCCCACAGCTCATTAACGACATGGCGGCGACCATCGAGCGAATCGGCATGAGTCCTTATAAGTTCTGAATCAGGGAAGAGCAGGTAGGAGGTCGTAGGTCGCATGGCGCAAATCCCGGCTCGTGATGATTGCCTTGCCAGACCCGAGTTGCGGGAGGGTGGAGCGGCGGGACCAGCGAAACGATACCTGGGCTGGTTCTCCACTTACCACGCACGACCTACGACCTACTGGTCTGTCACAGGAACAATCTGGTTTATGGCCCGGCCGGGGTTTCGGCGGGAATCGCGCAAGGCGACTGGTGTAGGCCCGTTGCAGACCCCGGACGAGGCGGGCAGGGTCGTCAGACCCAGCGGCGGTTGAGGGACGACCGCCCCGAGCGTCAGCACAGGGATGTGCTGTCGCGAGGCCCGGGGTATGCAACGAAACTGGCCGAAACTCGGAGCCTGGAGCGAATCCCGCCGAAACCCTTACCACGCATCATTCGACGCATTCGCGTGACACTATACTAGCCACGTCGGATTAGCGGAAATGACCATGAGTGAAGCAGCAGCCCGAAGTTACCGGGGCAATTTCCTGAAGGAGGTCGAGGCCAACGTCGAGGAGGGCGACTGGGTCAAGATGTGCATGCAGTGCGGCGTCTGTTCGGGCTCTTGCCCGCTCGGACCTTACTGGGATTACCCGCCCCATGAGATTTTCATGATGATCCGGGCCAACAAGCGCGACGAGGTGCTGGGCTCCAGCTCCATGTGGATGTGCACTTCCTGCTACAACTGCGTCGTGCGCTGTCCCCGCGGCCTGCCCATCACCCACATCATGCACGGCCTGGCCCACTATGCGGACCGTCTGGACATCGCACCCGCGGATCAGCCCACCCGCAAGTTCGCCAAGATGTTCTGGAAGAACCTTACCAGGACGGGCCGGGTGAACGAGCTCAGGCTGGGTCTCGCGCTCTATTTCATGAACGGCATGGGCGAGGGCTTGAAGACGTCCATCAAGATGAAGGACGTGGGTCTCGGCATGGTCAAGACCAAACGCATGAACCCCGTGGAGATGATGGGCGGACGCGGCTGCGAGGACGCCGAGGGTCTGCGTGCCATCCTGGACAAGGCCCGCGAAATCGAGCTGGCCAAGGCCGAGAAGTTTCAAGCCTGAGGAGGACGAGCCCGGTGGCGAGAAAAGAGTACTCCTTCTATCCCGGCTGCTCCTCCCGGAAAGGCGCTTCGGCTTCCAACTACAGGGTGTCCGTCGAGACCATGTGCGAAGAGCTGGACGTGCAGCTGAACGACATTCCCGACTGGAACTGCTGCGGCGCGTCCATCGGCTATGCCGCGGGCGGTGAGTTACCCCGCCTCGCCCTGTCCGCGCGCAACATGGCGCTCTCCGAGCAGGCACACCCCGACCAGGACATCGTCGCCACCTGCGCCGCCTGCTGGCTGTCCACCCGCGGGACCAGAGATCGGCTGCTTGAGGACGGCGACCTGATGCAGGAAACCAACCAGGCCCTGGCGGCTGCCGGCCTCAAGGTGGAGGCCAAGCAGAAGGTCCGTCACATGGTGGAGGTGCTGATCGAGGACTTCGGCTACGAAGACCTGGGCAACAGGGTCAAGAAGCCCCTGAACGGCGTCAGGATAGCCGGATACGTGGGCTGCCAGACCAATCGCCCTTTCGGCATCGACGGCGAGTCCTTCGAGAACCCGGTGTACCTGGACAAGCTGGTGGAGACCCTGGGCGCCGAGTCGGTGCCCCGCTACGAAAAGAAAGTCCAGTGTTGTGGCGGTGCCCTTGCCTTCTCTGAGCCGGAGAAGAGCCAGGCCCTGATCAAGGAGATCCTTGAGGCGGCCTACGACCACGACGCGCACATGATTGTCACCCCCTGTCCCGTCTGCCAGATGAACGTGGAGATCTACCAGGGCCACATCAACCAGCAGTATGGCACCAAGTTCCAGATGCCCGTGGTCTACTACAGCACGCTGATAAGCGTCGCCTACGGCCGCTCGGCCAAGGCGTCCGGCCTGAACGGCCAGGTGGTCCGAGCCAAGCAGCTTGAGCGCATCGCTGACCAGTAAGCCTCCTCGCCCACGCGGCGGCCGGTTCCTTATCTATGTTTGTTAGATGTCCCCTCCTCGGAGGGGTTTTTGTTTTTCATGGGTGATTAGTGAGCGGTGACCAGTGAGTAGTGACTGGAAAGAACGGTGACTTGGAAGAGCGGTGACTCGGGAAAAAGCCGGGAAAAAGTAGTGGCGGATGGGAAGGGCCGGAGTCATAGATGGTAGATGGTAGATGGTAGATGGTAGGTCGTAGGTCGGTAGATGGTAGATGCAGATTATCGGCGATGCGGGATTGGAGGCACGGGGACTTGCCGGGTAACGGTAGAGCGTCTCTTCCCGAGTCACCGAGTCACCGTCAACCGAGTCACCGAACTCCCGACCTTCGCCCGCTGCCCGCTGCGGAAATGTTGCGCGTTAGCAACACATTTTCGCCCTGTTGTTTTGATGCAAAAAGTTGTTGCAGCGACACCAGGGCTATGCGATACTTTGCCACGCTCAGTAACAACAGCGGTTTCATTTATCCCGGTCCACATCGGGGGGAAACATTTAAGTTTTCGGTTCTGCAATCAGGGGAGATCATTACCATGCAGAAAAAACTCATTGTCTTAGCAGTTGCGGCTGCAGTGGCCACGCCCATGGCCGCCAGCGCAGCGCCGACCATTTACGGCAAGATGCACTACTCAGTGGATTACGTCGACACCGACGACGATGGTGACGACAACGATCCGGTCACCGGCACGTCCCGCGCGTCGCGTCTGGGCTTCAAGGGCTCCGAGGCTCTGGGCGGCAGCCTGAAGGCCATCTGGCAGGTGGAGGCGCAGATCAACGCCGCCGACAACAGCGACTTCGGCGGCGACTTCGACCTGCGTAATACGTTCGTGGGTCTCTCCGGCAATTGGGGCACCGTGCTTCTCGGTCGTCACGACACGCCCTACAAGATCGCCACGGGCAAGCTGGACACCATGTCCGACCGCATCTCGGACTACAACAACATCATCGGCACCACTTCCAGGTCCGGCACCATATTCGATGAACGTGCGCCGCAGACCGTCGCCTACATCTCGCCGAATTTCAACGGCTTCCATGCGGCGGCAGCCTATATCGAGCACAAGTTCAACGAAGAAACCACAGCCGACCAGACCCAGTTCGGCGGCACCTGCCGAACCACCGGCAACCCGGACGAGTGTAAGAACGACGACGAGAACCGCGCCTTCAGCGTCATGGGCATGTGGGAGAGCGGCAACTGGTTCCTCTCCGGTGCCTGGGAGCGCCACGAAGGTCAGAACTTCCAGCAGGTCACCGGCCAGAGAGACAACCCGGCTCAGGTGGACCCGGAGTTATCAACCAACGAGGTAGGACGTGGGCGGCAGACTCTCGGCGACGACGAGATCGACGCCTTCAAGGTGGGCCTGGGCTACAAGTTCGGCAACTGGAAGTTCGGTCTTATCGGCGAGATGCTGGACGACAACGCCGACGACAGCGCCAACGAGCGTAACGCCTACTTCGGCAACATCAGCTACAAGTTCGGCAAGAACGTGATCAAGGCCGCTGTCGGCTTTGCAGACGACTCCGATGCCGAGAACTGCACCCGACGGGGCAGCGACGGCTACGGTACCGGCACTGAAGATTGCGACGACGAGGCGTACAACTTCTCGCTGGCCCTGGACCACAACTTCAGCCGGCGGACCACCATCTATGCCGCGTTCTCTGCCATCGACAATGACGACGATGGTCAGTACGGGCTGACGGCCGGTCAGCAGATCGGCAGCAGCCGCGGCTACCGGTCAAACGACCCGGGAGACGACCCCATCGGTGGCTCCATCGGCATCATCCACAAGTTCTGATTTCGGAAGAGATCCTCTTGTACTCACGCGGGGCCTTCGGGCCCCGTTTTTTTTGGGGAAGTGAATAGTGAGCAGTGACTCTCTTCCCCGACCTCCGACCTACCATCTACGACCTACGACTCAAGCCTAAACACAGGCCCCACGGAGACTGACAGCCTAGGGGTCACCACCTCTTCCGAGTCACCGAGTCACCCAACTCCTAACCTCTGCCCGGTGCCCTCTTCTAGTTTCTTGCCGACCGCTGCCCGCCGCCCGCTGACCGCTATTCTGCCTGCCCGCCGCCCGCTTCTTTACTCCCTGCTCCCTGCCCTCTGCTCCCTGCCCTCTGCTCCCTTCTTGCTGCTTGCTGCCCGCCGCCGGCTTCTTTACTCCCTGCCCTCTGCCCTCTGCTCCCTGCCCCCTTCTTCCCATGCCAGTGCCTGCTTCAGGGGGTCCAAGTGGGCTTCGTAGTGCCGCCATCGCGCCACTGAGCCTGTGTAGATGGGCTGGCGCACCTGCCACATGCTGGCGGTATGGACCACCCGCTTGGTCTCCCAGAAACGCAGGCAGCGGTCGTCCCAGGGAAGCTCGCAGAACTCCAGCAGCTCCCGGGTCTTGTCTTCCTGGTGGGCAATCAGCTCCTCGTACTGCACTTCCAGCAGTTTGATGGGCAGCACTTCTCGCCAGTGCGCCATCAGGCGTTGGTACTGCCGGTAGTGGCTGCCCAAATGCTCCAGGTCCCAGGAGTAAGGATGGGCGTGCTGGAAGTTCTGGAAATAGATGGACACGCAGGTGTCCAGGGGATGCCGTCGCACATGGATCACCGTGGCCCCGGGCAGACACAGCGCTATCAGTCCCAGGCGCAGGAAATTGTGCGGCAGCTTGTCCGTCACCCGCGGCAGGCCCTCCGCATGTTGCCCCAAACGCCGCAAGTATTCCCGGCCGAGCGCATCGGTCTGCGTCCTGCTTGCCGCGGCAACCGCTTCCGGATACTCCCGGTCCGGAATCTCCTGGGCCAGTTCGTCAGCCAGGTCGTTCAGATACGTCAGTTCGCCGCCGGCAGCGACCTGGGGATGACTGGCCAGGATCTGCTCCACCAGGGTGGTGCCCGAACGGGGCATGCCCAGGATCAGGATCGGCGCGCGGCTGGCATCGCCCCAGGCCCGGCGCTCCCGAAAGAAGTCAGCAGAGAACGTGTGCATGAGACGATCGGTTCGCTGACGGTGGCTCTGCAGGTCGTATTCCACGCCTTTCAGCCGGTTGGCACGTTGGAAGTAACGGAAGGCGTCTTCATACCTTCCGGCCGCATCCATCGCCCGGCCCAGGGTGAAGTTGAGCGGTACCGCCTGGGCGGTTGACAGCTCCGCGGTCTCCGCCAGCCTGCGCATCTCGTCCACCATCTCCGTGTCCATCTCGTACCCTCGCGCCTCGAGAAGGCCCATACGGGCGGAGAGCGCGCTCGGCTTCAGCTCCATCCCTTGTCGATACAGGCCGGCGGCCTCATTGAAGCGCCCCAGGTGCATGCACACGCTGCCCAGCCAGAGCAGGGCTTCCGGATGATCGGGTTCGGCCGCCAGCACCTCGCGAAGCGAACTTTCGGCCTCCGCATGGGCGCCCTTCCGGGAGAGCGCGGCGCCGAGGCTGACCTGCAGACTGCGGTCGCCAGGCGCTTTGGCCAGGGCTTGCCGAAAAGCGCCTGCCGCACTCTCGTACTCGCCTATGTGGTAGAACAGATCGCCCGCATTCGTATAGGCGGCGACGTCGGCGTCGGCGACCTGGCTGACTTCACGCAGCCAGCGCAGACCCTCTGCGGACTCCCGCTTCAGCAGCAGGACCTTGGCCAGGCTCAGCATGGCCTCGGCACGGCGCGGCTCCAGCTCCAGGGCGCGGCGAAGCTCCGGCAGGGCTTCGTCGAAGCGCGTCAACGCCATGAGCGCATTGCCCAGGCCGCTGCGCGCAGCGAACGAGCCGGGGGCCAGGCTGACGGCCCGCCGGTAGGACTCCACCGCACCGTCCGCATCGCCGTTCGCGAGCAGGGCGCTGCCCAGGTTGTTGTGCGCTTCGGCGTAGTCGGGGCGGCGACCGGTGGCCTGCCGATACTTGGGAATCGCATCGGCATAGCGTCCCAGGGCGCTCAGCGCGTCACCAAGGCTGCACAGGGCCTCCGGCACGCCGGGCTGCAGACGGAGAGTCTCTTCGAAGGCACGGGCGGCCTCCTCGTGCCGGCCCAGTCGGTGCAGCGCATTGCCCAGGTTGTAGCGATAGAAGGAAACCCGGGGATTGGCCGCGACGGCCTTCTGCAGGAGCGCCGCGCCGTTCGCGAGCCGACCGGTCTGCGCGTCCAGGAGACCCAGCAGATGCAGGGCGTCCGGGTTTCGCGGTTCCCGGCGCAGGACCTCCTCGAATCGCTGGCGGGCACCGATGGCGTCCCGCGCCCGCTGCATCTCCAGACCTTCCGCCAGGAGCCGCTCGGTCGCCTGCCTGGACGTTGCGCCCGGCGGTGAGCGGCGCCGCGGGCCAGCTTTCTTTCGGCTCATGGGTGTCGGCAGTCCGATCGGATGAAATACCGATTGTAACCCAGAGATTCGGAGCGTAGGCGCCCGGAGCGACCGGGCTCACCAAGACGTATGCACACATCAGGCACACCCTGTCGGTAATTTTCCACATAAGCAACGTGACCTGCTGCGAGGGACGCGGATGCGCGTCCGGGTAAGCTGTCTACGTGCTCTCGAAGGGGCGGGAGCACATCAGAGGATCAACAAATTCGACAGAAAGGAGTCAACGAATGAAACTGTTTCGTCAACTACTCGTAGCCTTCGCCCTGTCCCTTCCCATGGCTGTGTTGGCTATGGACCCGGTGGACTTGAACACAGCCAACGCCGAAACCCTGGCCGAAACAATGGATGGCGTCGGCATCCAGAAGGCGCAGGCCATCGTTGCCTACCGGGAAGCGCACGGGCCATTCGTCTCCGTGGACGACGTCACGGCCGTGCGGGGTATCGGGCCCAGCACCCTGGAGAAGAACCGCGCTAAGCTGGTGGTGAAGACAGCCGACTGACCACTCACTCAGGGAAAACGGGGGGTGGGCGTCGAACGCCCGCCCCCTTTCTTTTTCCGCCGTAAGTCCATAACCAACTCGGACGCCACGGAACCAACCTAATGCCAACCGATGTCTCGGCTTCCCGCTCCCCTCTCCCGCGCGCGGGAGAGGGGAGTCGAGGCGACGCCAGGAAGCGGAGGCTGGCGGAGGAGGGACAGCGGTCGTGCGAACATGAGACTGGCCCATAATCGGCTCTCGCTCGCGTCAAGACGGATTGTCCCGTGAGCTCTGGGTGTATCCGGCGGGAGATGGCTCAGGTGGTCTCCCGACACTTCAGCCACTCGTCCAGCTCCCGCAGACGGACGGGGGTGCCTATGTCTATCCAGGTGCCCTGAAAGTGCTCTCCGGTGACCTGGCCCCGCGCGGCCGCCTTGCGCAGCAGCGGCGCCAGGGGAAACTTGCCGGGGACGCAGTCGGCGAACAGCCCCGGGCGGTAGACGGCGATGCCGGTGAAGGTGAGCCGCCCATCCGCGCCCGTATGGACCTTCCCCCCGGCGAGGCCGAAGTCCCCCGACGGGTTGTGCCCGGGATTGTCCGCCAGCACCAGGTGGGCGAGACCTGCTGGATCCGACGGCAGGCGCTCAAACGGATAGTCGGTCCAGACATCACCGTTGACCACCGCAAAGGGCGCTCGGCCCAGCAGGGAAAGGGCGTTGAAGATGCCGCCGCCGGTCTCCAGGGCACCGGCAGGTTCCGGCGAATAGCCAATGCGAGCACCGAAGCGTCCGCCGTCTCCTAGGGCCTGCTCGAGTGCCGCCCCCAGATGGGCGTGGTTGATCAACAGTTCATAGTGACCGGCCGCCACCAGTCGCTCGATGTGATGCACGATGAGCGGCTTGCCGCCCGCCTCCAGGAGCGGCTTGGGCAGGTGGTCCGTCAGGGGACGCATGCGTTCGCCTCGCCCGGCGGCCAGAATCATGACCCTCATGGGAAAAGGGGGCCGAGAGCAGGGAACAGGTGGCAGAGCTGCGAAAGGCGGCCGAGCATCTGTCGGGGGTGGACGTATGGGAGGGTGTATCGCATCCAGAGGAACCCGGGTTGAGTCAGTACGACCACCATCGACCCTGCTCCGCGGACAACCTGATGCTGGACAGTTCCTTCAGCACGCTCTCCCTGCGGGGTAAACGCGGGTGTGGGGGGTACGGAGCTGACATTGAATCACCCGATTTCGCTGTTGCCGTGCTTTACCCTGTCCGTCTCTGTCGACCGGAGGGTTTCAAGATGACGCTCCTTCAAATGCCATCCCTCGAGTCGGCCGTGCAGATCCGCGAGTTCGCGATAACGCCCCGTCACCCCCAGCACATAGTCGAGCGTGCGGGGGATGTCCGCCAGATAGCCGGGCTTGCCATCCCGGTGTTGCAGCCGGGCGAAGATGCCAATGGCCTTCAGGTGACGCTGCAGCCCCATCCAGTCGAACCAACGCCGGAAAGTGGCGTGATCCACGGTCTCCAGGGATCCCTCGCCTCTAAGCCGGTCCATGAAATCCGCGAGC
Source organism: Gammaproteobacteria bacterium (assembly GCA_030066245.1). Lineage (GTDB taxonomy): Bacteria > Pseudomonadota > Gammaproteobacteria > JAABTG01 > JAABTG01 > JASJBY01. The sequence continues at coordinate 7,333 of JASJBY010000027.1, read as the reverse complement.
CAGCGCTGCACGTCCATCTCGGACCAGGAGACGTAGCAGTCCCGCAGCAGGCTCACCAGGTCGTAGGTTATCGGGCCTTCGACGGCTCCCTGGAAGTCCAGAATGCCGGGATTGCCCTCGGGCAGCACCATCAGGTTCCTGGAGTGGTAATCCCGGTGCACGAATACCCGCGGCTGGGCGAGGGCGTTTGCCGCCAGACGCTGAAATGCCGTGGTGAGCACCGACCGGTCGGCGTCGCTCAACGATAGACCCAGGTGGCGCGACAGAAACCAGTCCGGAAACAGGCTCAACTCGAAAATCAGCAGCTTCTCGTCATATGCAGGCAGACCCGACGTGCCGACGCGGGACTGCATAAGCGCCAGAGCCGCCATCGCATCACCGTACAGGGGTTCGCGCGTGTCGTCGCCGAGCTCGGCAAGATAGAGCCGATCACCCAAATCGGTCAGCAGCAGGAAGCCCCGGTCCAGGTCCGAGGCCAGTACCTCGGGTGCCGATAGTCCCGCCTCCCGCAGTCGCCGGGCAATGTCCACGAAAGGGCGACTGTCCTCTTTGTCGGGCGGAGCGTCCATGACGATCCGGGAGTCGCCGTCGCGCGTAACGCGAAAATAACGCCTGAAGCTGGCGTCTGTAGAAGCAGGCTCCAGGGCATATTCCCGGTAGCCCAACTCCTGGGTCAGCCAGCGACGTATGGCCTCGAGGCGTTGCGGCACGAACGAATCCTTTCAGATGGGTGCGCGGACGGATAGGTTCGGAGTTCCGAACGCCCCGGTCAAGTAGAGCTGCCGTTGCCATCGGCTAACGTATGGGTTCCAATATAGCGGATTTGCCGTCGGTCCCTGCCACCTTCGGGCTTCTTGCAATGGCGAATTCTGGCTTGGAACTGTGCCTATGCCGCCTCCCTTGAACACCCAGCCGCTGACATGAAAGACGCCCTCCTGAAACTGGGCACGGCCGTCCTCAAGACAGAGGCGGAAGCTATCCTGGCGCTGACGAGCCGGGTCGACGATGCTTTTGCGACAGCCTGTGACTACCTGCTGCATTGCAAGGGTCGCATCGTGGTGACGGGCATGGGCAAGTCCGGCCATATCGGCGACAAAATTGCTGCCACCCTGGCCAGCACGGGCACGCCGGCATTCTTCGTTCACCCCGGAGAAGCAAGCCACGGCGACCTGGGCATGATAACCGCCCGGGACGTGGTGATGGCCCTGTCCAACTCGGGGGAGACCGATGAGCTCATCACCATCGTGCCCATCATCAAGCGCCTGGGCGTGCCCCTCATCACCCTTACCGGCAATCCCACCTCCCGGTTGGCGCGGGAGGCCGCGGTCAATATAGACGTCAGCGTGGAGAAGGAGGCCTGCCCTCTGGGCCTGGCGCCCACCTCCAGCACCACCGCTGCTCTGGCCATGGGAGATGCGCTGGCCATCGCCCTGCTGGAAGCCCGCGGCTTCAGCGCGGAGGATTTCGCTCGCTCGCATCCGGCAGGACGCTTGGGAAGGCGCCTGCTGCTGCACATCGGCGACATCATGCACGAGGGTGAGCGGATCCCCATGGTGACGGGAAGGGTGCCGTTAAGCGACACGCTGGTGGAGATGACCCGCAAGGGTCTCGGCATGACGGCGGTTGTGGACGAGGAGCGCAGGCTCCTGGGCGTGTTCACCGATGGCGACCTGCGGCGGGTGCTGGACCGGAAAATGGATCTCCACCGGGTGACGGTGGACGCCGTGATGACCCGGGACTGCAAGACCGTAGGCAGCGACATGCTCGCCGAGTCCGCATTGAACGTCATGATGGAGCATCGAATCAACTCGCTGCTGGTGGTGGACGACGGCGATCGTCTCATCGGCGCACTCAACTTCCAGGACCTGCTGCGGGCAGGCGTCCTCTGAGGACTGACATGCAAGACATACTGGAGAAAGCCGCCCGGGTTAAACTGGTCATCTTTGATGTGGATGGAGTGTTGACCGACGGCAGCCTCTACCTGGGAGACGACGGCCAGGAATACAAGGCCTTCCACTCCCACGACGGCCACGGCATGAAGCTGTTGCAGGAGGCCGGCGTCAGCATCGGCATAATCACCGCGCGCACCTCGAAAGTCGTGGAGCACCGCATGGCCTCGCTGGGCATCGAGCACGTGTACCAAGGCCAGCTCAAGAAGCTGCCGGCGTTTCTGGAGCTGGCCGAAAAGCTCGACCTGGCGCCGGAGGCGGTCGCCTACGTGGGCGACGACGTGGTGGACCTGCCGATTATGGTCAGGGTAGGGTTGGCGATTGCCGTGGCCGACGCGCATCCGCTGGTGGCGCGCCATGCTCACTGGCAGACCGCCAATCCCGGTGGCCGGGGCGCGGCCAGAGATGTCTGCGAACTTATCCTGGACGCCCGCGGACTGCTTGAGGATCTGTATCGAAAGTACTTGGAATAATCCCGGCGAACAATGTACAGAGTTGCCGCTGCTATTTTTCTGTGTCTTTGCATGCTGGGCGCTTCCACGCGTCCGGTCATGTCCCTGTCCACGGATTCCGAGCAGCCGATTCACATCGAGGCCGACCGCGCCGAGTTGGACGAGGAGCGCCGGGTGACCGTATACAAGGGCTCGGTGGTGGTGGTTCAGGGCAGTATGCGCATCAACGCAGACCGCGTGGATTTCTTTTACGACGAGGAGCGTAGCCTCGACAAGGCCGTGTTTCTCGGCAAGCCGGCACGCTACGAGCAGCTGCCGGACAACTCCGAGGATCTGGTACGCGCCCGCGCGCTGCGTATGGAGTATTACGCCGCGAAGAATCTCTTATATCTCATCGAGGACGCCAAGGTGACCCAGCGAGGCGACACGGTAACCGGCGACCGCATCACTTACGACATGGAGAACAACAAGGCCCGGGCGGAACGGATCGAAGAGGACGACGAACGGGTCCGCGTAATAATCCATCCCAAGAAGGAGTCGGACGACGAGACGCCGGAGCAGTAGCCATGAGCGTCCTGGCCGCCAGACACCTCGCCAAGCGCTTCAACTCACGCACGGTCGTCGATGACGTCAGCATCAGTGTCGGCAGCGGCGAAATAGTCGGCTTACTTGGACCCAACGGCGCCGGCAAGACCACCAGCTTCTACATGATCGTCGGGCTCATACCCTGCGATTCGGGCCGCATCGACATCAACCGGCGCGACGTAACCGCCTACCCCATTCACCGCCGCGCCCGCATGGGACTGGGCTATCTTCCTCAGGAGCCTTCCGTGTTTCGCAAGCTGACCGTGGAAGAGAACATCATGGCCATACTCGAAACCCAGCGGGACTTGTCATCCCTCGACAGACAGGAGCGTCTGGAAGGCCTGATGCAGGAGCTCCATGTGACCCACTTGAAAAACAATCTGGGCATGAGCCTGTCGGGCGGCGAGCGGCGGCGGGTCGAGATTGCAAGGGCACTGGCGGCCGAGCCCCGTTTCATGTTGCTCGATGAGCCTTTCGCCGGTGTCGACCCCATCTCCGTCCTGGAGATTCAACGCATTATCAAGCACTTGAGCGACCGCGCCATTGGCGTGCTGATAACCGACCACAACGTGCGGGAGACCCTGGGGATCTGCGACCGGGCGTACATAGTGAGTGACGGCAGGATCATCGCCGACGGCGACCCGAGCACCATTCTCCGCAACAGGCAGGTCCGTGAAGTCTACCTGGGAGACGACTTCAAGCTTTGACCGCTGCCCGGCAAGCCTCTGCCGGCACTCCTGTAGTCCCAGGCCTACGCCGTGTCGGCGAAATCCCTCGGTTGGGAAGCCAAGGCCCGAATCCGGGAGCCGGCGGGGCGGCAAGCGGCCCCCTTATCCCCTTGTCCGGCAGCGGCTTGCGACGCCGTTCTCAACACGGCGCCAGGCGAGTGCGCGATCCCGCCGAGAACGATCTAGACTCGGTTTCATGCGATCGGCACGCTGAGCTAGAATTAAGGGGCGGGCCAGAGGAACAGCGTCCGGACCCACAAGACTAACTTATGAAGCAGTCCCTCCAGCTCCGACTCGGCCAACACCTGACCATGACACCGCAGTTGCAGCAGGCGATCCGCCTGTTGCAGCTGTCCACGCTTGAGCTGCGCACGGAAGTCCAGGAGGCTCTGGACTCCAACCTCATGTTGGAGCTGGAGGAGGAAGGGGACGTTCAGGAGCAGCGGGAGCACGGTGGCAACGGTGCGGATATGCCTGAGTCAGCCGAAAGCACCGATCCACCCGTGGAAGCCGGGAGCACCTCGGCAGAGGACACCGCCCCCCAGGACATCCCCGACGAGCTGCCCGTGGACAGCGCCTGGGAAGATATCTACGACGGTATCCCCGCCCCCTCCTCTGGGCACGGCGGCGACACCGAGGGCCTGGAGCCAGAGAGTCAGCGCAGCCCTCCCACGAGCTTGCAGGATCACCTCCAGTGGCAGCTGATGCTGACGCCTTTTTCTGAGACGGACAGGGCCGTTGCGACAGCGATCGTCGATGCCATCAACGAGGACGGCTACCTGACCACGTCACCGGAGGAGATTTACCAAAGCCTCGGTGAAAATCTGGAGCTTGAGCTGGACGAGGTCATCGCCGTCCTGCACCGCATTCAGGCATTCGACCCCCCGGGCGTGGGCGCGCAGGACCTGCAGGAGAGTCTTGCCATTCAGCTCCGCCAGCTCAGTCCGCAGACGCGATGGCGACAAGAGGCTGTTGATCTCGTGGACAACCACCTGGACCTGCTCGGCAACCGGGACTACACCCAGCTCATGCGCCGCATGAAGCTGTCCCGCGACGAGCTGCGGGAAGTCGTGGAGCTGATCCAGAGCATGAACCCAAGGCCCGGCAGCCAGGTAAGCAGCGCCGAGCCCGAATTCATCGTGCCAGACGTTTTTGTTCGGCAACGCAAGGGCCGCTGGGTGGTTGAGCTCAATCCGGAGGCCATGCCCCGCCTGCGCATCAACCCTTATTACGCGAGCCTGGTCCGGCGCGCGGACAACAGCGCCGACAACAACACCCTGCGGACTCATCTCCAGGAAGCCCGCTGGTTTCTGAAGAGCCTGCAAAGCCGGAGTGAGACCTTGTTGAAGGTGGCGACGTGCATCGTCGAGCGGCAACGCGGCTTTCTGGAGCACGGGGAAGAGGCCATGAAGCCCATGGTGCTGCATGACATCGCCGAAGCGGTAAGCATGCACGAGTCCACCATCTCCCGGGTCACGACCCGCAAGTACATGCACACGCCGAGGGGAATCTACGAGCTTAAGTTTTTCTTCTCCAGCCATGTTTCCACGGATAGCGGCGGGGAAGCCTCATCCACGGCAATTCGCGCACTGCTCAAGAAGCTGATCGCCGCGGAGAGCCCGGCCAAGCCGCTGAGTGACAGCAAGCTGGCGGCGATGCTGTCCCAGGAAGGTATCAAGGTGGCCCGCAGAACGGTTGCCAAGTACCGCGAGGCCATGGCCATTCCATCGTCCAACGAGCGTAAGCGGCTGGCTTAGCCAGCCCGACCAGGAGTTCATCCATGCAGATAAACCTGAGCGGACACCACATCGAAGTCAGCCCTGCACTTCGCGATTACGTCACCAGTAAGCTGCAACGCCTCGAACGTCACATCGATAACGTTACCAATGCGCACGTCGTGCTGAGCATCGAGAAGCTCCAACAGAAAGCCGAAGCCACCGTCCACATCTCCGGCGCCGCCGTGTTCGCCGACGCCGTGCACGAAGACATGTATGCTGCCATTGACGCCCTAACCGACAAACTCGACCGCCAGATCAAACGCCACAAGGAAAAGCGCACCCAGCACCATCGCTCCAACGGTGGGAGCAAGCGCCAGGAGCTTTAGTCAACAAGCCGCAGGAGTAGCGAGGCTCCCGCATAGCGTCAAACCCCGTATGGAAATCGCGGAAATACTGGCACCCGACCGTGTCTTGTGCGACGTCAGCACGAGCAGCAAGAAACGCGCGCTGGAGAAGATCAGCGAGCTGATCGCAGGCGCGGACTCGTCCCTTACACCAACCGAGATCTTTGACTGCTTGCTGAGCCGGGAGCGTCTCGGCAGCACCTGCATCGGCAGCGGGGTCGCCCTGCCCCACTGCCGGATCAAACAGGGCGAGAAAACTCTGGGCGCATTCATGAGGATGCAGGAGGGAGTGGACTTTGACGCCATCGACCGACAGCCCGTGGACCTGCTGTTCGCCCTGCTGGTACCCGAGGAGTCCACCGACGAGCATCTGGAGGTGCTCGCCCACCTGGCAGAGAAGTTCAGCGACAAGTCATTTCGCGAGGAGCTTCGCGCCACCAGCTCCTGCGAACAGGTCTTCGAGCTGATCACCCGCGCGCCCTCCGTCACCGAGTGAGGGGCACCCGCCGCAGCAAATCACCATGAAGCTTCTGGTCGTCAGCGGCCTTTCCGGGGCAGGAAAGAGCGTGGCCCTGAACACCCTGGAGGACATGGGCTACTACTGCATCGACAATCTGCCGGCGAACCTGCTGCCGGCCTTCGCCAACCTGATGGTTGCCCAGGACGGGATCGCTTACGAGAGCGCGGCCGTCGGCATCGACGCCCGCAATCCGGCCGTGGCGCTGGAAAAGTTTCCGGCGATTATCGCCGATCTGCGGGAGCGCGGCGTAGCCTGCGATCTGCTTTTTCTGGAGGCGGACGAGCCCATTCTGATCAAGCGCTTCAGCGAGACGCGGCGCCGCCACCCCTTGACCGGCGATGGCGTGTCGCTGGCGGAAGCCATCGCCAGAGAACGGGAGCTGCTGGCCGAGTTGGCCGAGCACGCCGATCTGCGCATGGACACCAGCACCAGCACCCTCCACCAGCTGCGCGACACCATTCGGCGCCGTGTCGGCCGCGGTCCCGACCACGCCCTTTCCCTGCTCATGGAATCCTTCGGCTTCAAGCACGGCATGCCCAGGGACGCGGACTTCGTTTTCGACGTGCGCTGTCTACCCAACCCCCACTGGGTCCCGACCCTGCGCCCGCTGACCGGAAAAGACCCGGAGGTTGCTGAGTTCCTGGCGGCAGAGCCGCTGGTGGATGAAATGTACGAAAGCTTGAGATCCTTCCTGGAACGGTGGATACCCCGTTTCCAGGCAGACAATCGCGTTTATCTCAGCGTGGCACTCGGCTGTACCGGCGGACAGCACCGCTCCGTGTACCTGGCCGAGCGTCTGGGTCAGTACTTTGCCGATCAGGGCGGCGCAGACGTGATCGTACGCCACCGGGAAATGGCGTAGGGCAGCGGGCAGCGGGCAGCGGGCAGCGGGCAGCGGGCAGCGGGCAGCGGGCAGCGGGCAGCGGGCAGCGGGCAGCGGGCAGCGGGCAGCGGGCAGCGGGCAGCGGGCAGCGGGC
>JASJBY010000241.1 GCA_030066245.1 Gammaproteobacteria bacterium | reverse complement strand
GGGGCAATGGGCTGGCTGATGGATCGAGGCGTAACCCTTGAGCTGCAGTTCGCTCTCATGTCAGCATACACCTTTGCCTGTGCGCTCGGCCTCGCGCTGCTGGTGCCTGGCATGTGGCCGGCGCGGCAGCCGCCGGTGCTCGCATCTCGTTGAGAGCCTGCGAAGGCTCTTCCTTTCCTCATGTTCCAGCGGAGAGCTTTCTCTTGGTGAATGATCTCAACAACGGGTTCACGCGCTGGACCCAGCGCCTGCAATGTGGCGAACAGCCAAGCGAGGTGGATCTGCGCGAGCATTTGCTGGCGGTGCACAGGCACCACACCGGCTTCACGGAGTCGTGCGCGGGACGCTGTCGTGATGCGAGCGGACGCAGCAGCTATGAGTGGCTGGCCGAGACAGTGGATCCGAGCCGCCACCAGAAGGTGCTGGACATGGCGTGCGGAAGCGGTGTGCTGACGGCCCTGTGCCACCAGCGCTTCGGTGGTCAAATCGAGCTGATCGGAGTAGACATGAGCCCCGACGAGCTCTCCCTTGCGCGACAGCGGCTGTCGGACGAGGCGGTACAGCTGCACTGTGCGTTTGCGCAGGAGATGGGCTTCATCGCCGATGCAAGCATCGACGTGGTGTTGTGCCACTGGGCGTTGACGTTGATGAATCCCGTGGAGCCGGTCCTGAATGAGGTACGGCGAGTTCTGCGTCCCGATGGCGTCTTTGCGGCGATCGTCGACGGTGACATGGCAACCGCACCGGGCTATCGCGAGCTGCACGAGTTGATCTATGACTGGGTGCAGCGGGAGTATCCCAGCTACGGCGAGGTCGACATGGGCGATCCACGGGTGCGGACTACGGCAGCGCTGGCGGCGCTGGCCGAGGAGTCATTCGGCAGTGCCCAGGTACACATAGAGCCTGCGGTGGTACGCCTGCACGGTGCGCCGGATGCCCTGGCGCGAGAGGCTGCGGGATTCTTTTACGCGTCGTTTGTGCTCTCGCCATCAGCACATGCGGAGATGCTCAGCGAGCTTGCGTCGTTGTTTGCCGCTCAAGGTCTCGAGGGCCCGAATCATTTCTCAATGCCCATCAATCGGCTCCTGGTGCGACAGCCGTCTCAGTGACACGACTGCCCCAGGGATTCGCCACGCATGCTTTCCATCCGCCGCTTGACGAAAGGGAGGCGGAGCACGGGGACCGGTCTAGCTTTGTTGCGTGTGGCGATGGGTTCCAAAAAGCCTTTGGACGGCCTAAAGGCTCACGATAGTAGACATCCGTGGTGCCGCTTTCTTTCGGTTGAACAATGGGTTGCAGTCCAAATGGGGGTTCATGAGCGCCATCCGTAACGTCCACCCTTCTGCTCGCCTTGTGCGTCCCGTTTTTTCGGGGGAAACGGTCAGGTGGTCGGAGGTTCGAATTCAGTCGCCTTTCCTAAAATCAATTAGATACGAGCGTCGAACATGACGGCTGTCTGATGTGGACGGAGTCGTCAGGAGTGTATGCGCGAACGCCCTGGTAACAGGGCCGGTGTGAGACCTGTGAGCGGGTGCAGAGCGCTCAAGTAGTCTGAGCTTCCGGCGAGCGCAGGCCGGCCGGCGCGATTCTCACAAATACCGCAATATCGAAGAACCCTGGTACCGCTTGGTTTCCCAAGTCGAGATGCTGCGGTGCCACACCTGACCCCTATCCTTTTACTGTCCTCTACTTAAACCTTCTCCGTAGTCTGATCAACCTCGTATGGACTACACCGAGGGCAGGGCCTTATAGTGCAAGCACCCGATCCGTGACCACGGAAACCCGCCATGTCGAAAAAGCACCCCATCGTCGCCGTAACCGGTTCTTCCGGTGCCGGAACCAGCACAGTCAAGCGGGCCATCGAGCACATCTTCGACAGAGTAGGCGCGCGGGCTGCGTTTGTCGAAGGCGACAGCTTTCATCGCTATGACAGAAAGGAGATGAAGCGCGAGTTGGCGAAGGCCAAGAAAGAGGGGCGCAACCTCAGCCATTTCGGACCTGAAGGCAATCTGTTCGACAAGCAGCTGGATCTGTTCAAACGCTACGGTAAATCGGGGACCGGGGAACGTCGCTACTACATCCACAATCAGGAGGAGGCGGTGCTGCATCAGTGTAAGCCCGGTACCTTTTCCCCCTGGGAGCCCATCCCGACGGATACGGACGTGCTGTTCTACGAAGGCCTGCACGGCGGCGTGGTGACCGAGGACATCAACATGGCAAAGGAGGTCGATCTGCTGATCGGCGTCTGCCCGACCATCAACCTGGAGTGGATTCAGAAGATCCAGCGTGATACCGCGGAACGGGGCTACCAGCCCCACGACGTCATGGATGTGATCTATCGCAGAATGTATGACTACATGCACTACATTCTTCCTCAGTTCTCGGTCACTAACATTAATTTTCAGCGGATCCCGGTCGTTGACACGTCAAACCCTTTCATGGTTAGAAACATTCCAACCCCGAATCAGAGCCTGGTGCTTATCCACTTTCTGAAGCCGAAGCCTTCCGTGGAATACAAGCTGAATCTGAAAGGGCTGATCGAGGAATCCTTCATCACGGGGTTCAACACCCTGGTCATTCCCGGCGGGAAGATGATGTACGCCATGGAACTCATTTTGACCGAACAGATTCTTAGACTTATGGAATGCCGAGGGCATCTGCAGACCGAGATGTAAGTGAACAGAGCCCTTTTTGCGGGCTGAGTCCGGAAGTTGTGTTCGGCCACACCGCTTTGAGTGCGGGCTGTGAGGAATTCTCGAGGGAATACGATCGTCAAGCCGCGGTCCGGCTGCAGCTTTGACAGATCGGCGTCACCGGTGACGAGGCAATTGGCGCGGTCGGTGAACGCGGTTTTTAGGGTCTCGTCATCATCGAGATTTTGACATGCACGCACAGTACCTGCGATTACGGTCCACTCTGCAACGTGGGCCGGGTTAGTCCCCTCTGGGGGGCGTCCGTAGGCTCCATCGTGAACATGTGCTGATGACCGCGTAGATCGGCTTCCAGACGATAATCTGGGAGGGACGGTCAGGTCGGGAACTGCTCAGATTTGCGGCCTTCCTTCCAGTTCAGGAAGAGCTGAAGCATGCCCGGGTGCTCGGCCTGCAGGGCGCGGCGAAGTGTCATCTGCTCCTCGTGCGCGATGCTGCTGTCGGCCACCAGCTGACGCAGGATGCGGACGCTGCGTTCTGGGGCGGAGGTATCGGAAGCCAGATCCGGAGGAAGGGCGCGGGCCAATCCCTTCTCTTTGAGCAGCAGCCAGGCAGGGAACCAGACGGGCTCCGGTTCCAGCTCCAAGTCTTGGAAACGTTCCCAGGCTCCCTTCAGCGCCGAGTCCGGGAATTCCGGCGCGTTGAACAAAACGCTGGCATAGTCCGGAGCTGTCCAGGAAAGACGGCACCAGTGGGTGATGGCGTCAATGCGCCGGTCAAGCCGCCAGCAGGCTTCCGCCAGGCGACCGAGCAAGATCGGCTGACCGAGCGCGCCATCACTCACCGTAAGCGTGTCGTGCACCGCCTGCCAGTCTAGACACTTCGCATAGGCCCAACTCGCGTGAGCATGATCTTGCCGGGGGTCGAAGGGCCAACCTTCCAACAGCCGCGCAAGTCGCTTCCAAAAGGGAGCCAAAAAATCCCGGGCGCGCCGGCTGCCCAGCAGTTCCGCTGCCATGGGAGCCAGACGCCCCTCCAGAAACGATAACTCAACCAACGGATCGGGCAACGTGGCGCGGCTCTCAAGGTGGGCCAAGGCGTCGCACAGCTGCTCCGCCGCGGGACGCAGCCGATGTTCCGGGTAACGCCCCAGCAGGTCGTGCAGGCAGGATTCCGCCGCCGTCCGACGATGGGCGACCAAAGCGTCAGTGAGCGTCTTCAGCAGGGGTGTGGCGCCGCTGTCCAGGAACAAGTCCATCTGCGGCTCTTGCTCTGTATCGCGCAGGTATTGTGTGCGGTACAGCCGGTCGCCATCCGGCGAGCGCGAGAACCGCAGCACGCGGCCGGCGTTGACGCCCCAACCCCTGTACTCTTCCTGCCTGGCCACCAGGCCCAGGTGCGCGGCCCAATCCGCAGCGGTCTGAAGCTCCTCCAGACCCCGTTCCACATTCCCTGCCAGTCCATCTTCCAAAACGTCCAGCTCCCCCGAACGCCACGCCTCGTAGCGGGCGTAAGGCAGACGTCCCATGTAAAGGCAGAGTTCCAACGGCGCATAGCTGCCCTGTTCCATAACCAGGCGGTCCACCGCGGCCTGTATGCGTTTGTCGCGGCGTCCCATCTCAGGCGCTTCCGGCAAGCGGCTCGAAGAGTGCCTGCAGGTCGTCGCCAGACAGTTTTCCGGTGTTGGCACCGCCCTCGGCGAACAAGGCATCAGCCAGTTCCCGTTTGTGGGCCTGAAGGGCAATCATTTTTTCCTCCACCGTGCCTGTCGTGATGAGTCTGTAGACGAACACCGGCTTGTGCTGACCGAGCCGATGAGCACGGTCTGTGGCCTGGTTCTCGACCGCCGGATTCCACCAGGGATCGTAATGAATCACAGTATCGGCGGCCGTTAAATTGAGCCCCGTGCCACCGGCCTTGAGACTGATGAGGAAAATCGGAACCTCGCCTGCCTGAAACGCGGCGATGGGGGTCGCGCGGTCGCGGGTACGGCCCGTGAGCTTCACGTACTGAAGCCCGTGGCGGTGCAGCTCCTCCTCGATGAGGCCGAGCATGGTAGTGAACTGGGAGAAGACCAGTATGCGTCGGCCTTCCTCCACCATCTCGGGCACCAGGTCCATGAGCAGGCCCAGCTTCGCCGATTCCTTGGCCGTCCGCGCGCGCTCGAGCTTGACCAGACGCGGATCGCAGCACACCTGCCGCAGCTTGAGCAGCGCATCGAGGATAACGATGTGGCTGCGTTCCATGCCCTGACGTGCAACCGCCTTGCGCACTTTGTCGTGCATCGCGATGCGAATGCTCTCGTAAAGGTCGCGCTGGCCGCCGTGCAACTCCACATCCCGCTCAATCACTGTCTTTGACGGCAGCTCTTTGGCTACCTCATCCTTGGTGCGGCGAAGCAAGCATGGCGCCACCCGTCGGCTCAAGGTGGCTTGTCGATCGTGGTCCCGGTGCTTCTCGATAGGGGTGCGGAACAGGCGCCGGAACTGGCGCTGGTCACCGAGCAGGCCTGGCTGAAGAAAGTGAAACAGGCTCCAGAGTTCGCCCAGATGGTTCTCCATCGGCGTGCCGGTCAGGCACAGGCGATGCCGTGCGGAGATCTGATGAACGATCTGGCTTGCCTTGGCGCGCGAATTCTTGATGTTCTGAGCCTCGTCCAGAATCAGCAGATGGTAATCCCCGGCACAAAGCGCATCCCGATCACGGGGCAGGAGGGCATAGGTCGTGAGAATCAGATCGTAGCGGTTCAGCTCACCGAAGTGATGCTGACGAGCCGGCCCGTGCAATGTCAAGACCACCAGCTCCGGTGCGAAGCGCTGAGCCTCCATTCGCCAGTTCACCATCAGGCTGGTAGGGGCGATCACCAGGCTCGGACGATCCTGACGCCCGCTCTGCTTCTCGGCCAGCACGTGGGCCAGCGTCTGCACCGTTTTGCCCAGGCCCATGTCGTCGGCCAGCACCCCGCCCAGCTGGTATTCACGCAGGAACTGGAGCCAAGCGAGTCCCTCCTGCTGGTAGCGGCGCAGGGTCGCCTTGAAGCCGCTCGGCGCTTCGACGGCTGTCAGCCCCTGAAAACTCTGCAGACGCTCACTCAGCTCCCGCAGTTGTTGTCCGCCCAGCCAGCGCCATCGGGCAGCCGTGTCCGCGGCGCTTTCGATGTCCGACACTTGCGCCGCACGCAGAGCCGGCAGGCGGAGCTTGCCATCCACGAGCTCCACATCCGGATCGTAGAGCTCCAGCAGATTCTCCAGGATGGTGCGCACACGGGCCACCGGCAGCGTCAGGAATGTGCCATCCTCGAGGCGGACGGTCAGGGGGCTGTCCGTCGGGAGCTCCCGAAGGTTCTGCACCTGTTGCTTGCTTGCCCCGCCACGCAGCCAGTTCGCCAGCAAAGGCAGGAGGGAAACCTTGCGACCGTCCACGACCACGCCCAGCTCCAGGTCGAACCAGCTGCCACCGCGTTCTCCTTCAAGGTCGCCGTACCACTCCTCTGGCACAACCAGCGAATAGGGAAAGCTGTCGTCGACCTCAACGCGCCAGCCGTCCCGCTGCAGCTCTGGCAGCACCTCAGACTGGAACGCGAGCCAGAACGAATCCTCCGAGGCCCGTTGGCGCGCTACCAGCCGGCCCGCATACTCCCGTGGAATGCGGTGGTATGAGACCTGCGAAAGGGGGGCCAGGCGTTCCGCCACCAGGCGCTCATAAGCCTGCGCCTCCGTCGCCTTGTCCCGTCGAACGCGCAACAGCCGATCCCCGTCCCGAACCAATGGTGCATCAGCAACATGGGCATACTCCACCCGGTGTCCACCGTAATCAAAGCCGAGTTGACCCGCGACGAACGTAAGTTGGTGCCGCTGCGACGAGCCCAGGTACCCGCGCTCAACGGTCAGCGTCTCCTGGCAGAGACGGAGCCAGGGGATTGGCTTGCGTCGCACATCCTTGACCTGCACCTGATGAGGAGGTGGAATCGAGGCACCGGGAAACCTCTTCTCCAAGAGGCCCCTGAGAGAACGGACCTGGGATTGGTTCACCGGCGGGGCGCCTGCCAAAGCGCCCGCAAGGGCAGGTGGCAGATCGGTTTCCAGGGGGCCACAGGTGTGGTCCTCCAAGTCGATGTACCAGGGCGGGGCGCTCGGAATCACGAGCGTTACAGCTGGCTCTGTGCGAAAAACGACCTGCTGCTGGCCATCAGCGCGCAATTCCCAATCCGGCGTTCCGCGGCGCGGTGCACCGGCTTTGAGCGCGGGCGCGTCCTTATCCAACCAGTGGCAGCGGCCCGTACTCACGAGACGCTTGAGAACCCGGGCGCCCGTCTCGCCTTGCAGCGCCAGGCTGTCCGGGTAAAGGGCGAACGGTTCCGGGGCCAGCCGCCGCAGAATCTCAATGTCCTCCGGCAACAGGTAATCCGGCGGATGAGGCTGCCATGCTCTGTCCACCGAAAAAGGGGCGGGCTTCCCGTAGCCCCCCTGCTTGAGCTGCCGGCACATGAGGGGCTCCACAACAGTCTCGGCCCCATCGAGCTGCCGAGTGCGCTGCCTGATGACATAGACCAGGCGGTAAGTCTGATGGGGTGGGTAACGCGCCGCAGTGAGCGGAGTGACGGCCTTCTCTAGACGGCCCAGCCACCTGTCCAACGCCACCTCGCCCTGCCACGCCCGAGGTTCGCGCGGCTGCGTCCGGGTCTGCACCGCGGAACGCCAGATCTGGTTTTCCAGGCGGTCCATCAGAGTACTGAC
>JASJBY010000240.1 GCA_030066245.1 Gammaproteobacteria bacterium | reverse complement strand
CCGTCACGCCTTATAACGAGGCGAAGATGCTCGGAGAGCGCATTGACGACGGATACACCAACACCGTGAAGGCCGCCGGAAACTTTGTAGGAGTTATCGTCGAATTTTCCGCCGGCGTGGAGAACAGTCATGATGACTTCCGCAGCCGGACGTCCCTCCTCTTCATGCAGGTCAACCGGAATACCACGCCCATTGTCGGCGATCGTGACGGATTCATCGTCGTGAATCACCACGTCAATCTTCGTGCAGTGGCCGGCGAGAGCTTCGTCGATCGAGTTGTCGACGACCTCGAAGACCATGTGGTGCAGGCCCGTGCCGTCATCGGTATCGCCGATGTACATCCCCGGGCGCTTTCGAACTGCATCCAGCCCTTTCAGGACCTTGATGTTTCGGGAGTCGTAGGTCTCCTCAGTCACGTTTCCTTATACTCCGGTCTGGCTTGAAAAGAGCGAAATTATACCACTTCAAGCACCCTGCCCTGTTCCACGTGAAACACGGCAATGCTTGCCCAGCCGTCGGTCGCCAGCAGCTTCTCGTCCACCGCTGTCACGAACACCTGCCCACCCAACCCAGCCAGCACCTCCATGAACCTGTGCCGGTTTGGCGTATCCAGCTCCGACGGCAGATCATCCACCAGCACCACTGGGACCTCTCCTCCGGCGTCCGCTACCCCTTTAGCGCGGGCGAGCTCAACTCCACTCACGAAGAGCTTCGCTTGCCCCCGGGACAACGCCTCGGCCACCGGGACGCCCTCAACCAGGAACTTCAGATCTGCCCGATGCGGACCCACAGTCGTCAGTCCTTCCGCTCGGTCACGCATTCGCATCCGTCCCAGCACCTCTTCCAATGACTCCTCACGGGGCCACCCCCGGCGGAAACTAACAGTTACCGACAGCTCTAGAAGCTCCCCCATCACCACCTGCAGTGCCCTTTCGAAGCCATGCACATAGCTTTCCCGCAGAGCGTTCACCTCCTCCCCAACTGCCGCCAGTTCCCGGTCCCAAGCGGAAATCGCCGCTTGGATGGCTCCATTTCTCAATTCCGCATTGCGCTGTCGAAGCGTCCGCCCATAGCGCTGCAATAGTTGCAAATACCCCTGTTCCACGTGAAACAGCCCCCAATCCAGAACTCGCCGCCGTTCTTTGGGACCCCCGGTAAGCAGGCGATGACTGTCTGGCGTGACCAAAGCCAGACTGAGCTCCTGAGCAAGAGTCGAGCTTGACTCCGCGGTTTGCCCTCCCACTCGCACGCGCATGCCATCCCTGCCACGCGCTACCCCAATACCCACCCTGCCTCCGCCCTGCTTAACGACTTCTCCGAACACGCTCAGCTCTTTCGCCCCCCTGCGTACAAGCGCATCAACGCGCCGGGAACGAAATGATCGACCCGTACCAAGAATGTGTATGGATTCCAGAAGAGATGTCTTCCCGGCCCCGTTTCGACCGGCGATCACGTTCAGCCGAGAACCCGGCGCGAAGCACGTGATTTCAATAACACGGAGGTTTTCCACCTCCAATCGAGCCAGATACATCTCCCGGTCAAAGACAATACCAGGAACGCTCAGCCACCCTCTCTGCGACTGCCCGTTCCGTCTGCATCAACGCGCTCACATTTTTGGAGGCCCGGTCCACTCTTCCGCAGGAAGCCTTCACTCGTCCGGATTTCTCACCAGGATTCGGGTTCTTTCGTCCCTCTAGCAAAGTAGATTGGCCGATCGTCCAGAAAGCCATAGCTGTTGCTATGGGTGAGGTGAAATAAAGTAAAGGTCCAGTGGACCTTTACGCCGCCCAGCGCCATGTCCATGGATGGACAACCCTGGACCATCCCGCGTAGCGAGCATGCCACGCGCGGTCGAAAGGGGGTATCGGTCCAGATGCGAAGCCAGCGTGGTCCAGGAACCGAACCGGACGGCTTGTTTATCAGTAAGACCGGCTTGCTGAAGCCCATGGGTCGAGTTTGTCAAAATAATCTGCGGTGCAAGATCGACTTGGTGACGCATCCGCGCTAAAGCCGCATGGGCATGACCACGTACTGGCACCCGTCGTCGTCCGCGCTCCGGATAAGACAGCTGCTACTGCCGTCCATCAGGTCCATGCGCACGGTTTCAGAAGGAATCGCCCCGAGCGCATCAATGAGGTAAGCGACATTGAAACCAACTTCCAACGTATCCCCCTCGTAGCTTATCTCTACCTCCTCCTCCGCCTCTTCCTGCTCGGGATTGTGCGCCAGAATCCGCAGAATTCCTCCTTCGAGGCATAACCGCACCGCGCGATACTTCTCGTTGGACAGGATGGCCGCCCTGCTCAAACTCTGCCGGAGCAATTCTCGATCGGTAGACAGCCGTCGCGTGCACTGCTCCGGCCCGGGCACGACCCGGGTGTAGTCAGGGAACTTGCCGTCGATCAGCTTGCTCGTCAACTGCACCCCATCCCCCGAAACCCGAATAGCTTGCCCCCCTATCGCTACCCGTACGTCGTCCTTACCTTCGGCAAGAAGACGGCTTAGCTCCAACACCCCCTTACGCGGCACAATGACCCCTTCAAAATCAGCTCCGCCCTGGCCATCCAGCTCCGTTTCGCAAAGGGCCAGCCGATGCCCATCCGTTGCCACCGCGCGAAGTCGACGCCCCGTTCGCTCTAGCAACAGACCGTTCAGGTAATACCGCACGTCCTGCTGGGCCATAGCGAACTGAGTTCTCTCCAGCAGCCTCTTCAGCTGCTCCCGCCGAATAGTGAAGTCTCGCGCTTCGACTAAGCCTTCAAGATTCGGGAAGTCCTCTGCCGGCAGAATGGACAGGTTAAAGCGGCTTCTACCCGACCGCAGCGATAGGCGCCCGTCCTTGACCGCGACCGCAATCTCCGCACCGTTTGGCAATGCTCTGCAGATGTCCGTGATCTTTCGTGCTGGTACCGTCACGTCCCCCGCTTCTCCGCCTGCCAGCGCAAGTTTGGCAACCATCTCCACTTCCATGTCAGTGGCCGACAAGGTCAGCTCTTCCGCGGAGATCCTCATCAGTATGTTGGACAGGATCGGTAGCGTCTGCCGCCTCTCGACGGCGCCGTTGACGAACTGCAAAGGTACCAGCAAGGCCTCTTTCTCGATAACGAACTTCATTTCCAGTTATTTCTTTAGTATTTTCAAAATAATCGTTATTGTTATTAGTCTTGCTTCGGAATGTGGATATCCGAAAATAACATATATTTATCAGTCACTTAGGCAATGTAGAAAGGTGCGCATAACCACCTTCGTCCGCTGCGCCGAAACTGTGTACCCTTTGTGGACAACGCCGCACCTGCCCCCTGCGATGCTTTCGCGCACACCCTTTCCACATCAATTGGTCAGTGTCCTTAACAGGATGCGATAGTCTTCCTTTATGCTTGCCGTGGTGTCCCGCAGCTCCGCGACCTTTTTGCAGGCGTGGAGTACCGTCGTGTGGTCTCTGCCCCCGAATGCGTCACCTATCTCCGGCAGACTGTGGTTGGTCAACTCCTTGGCGATAGCCATGGCCACTTGGCGTGGGCGTGCAATGGACCGGCTGCGCCTTTTTGAAACCAGGTCCGCGACCCGAATCTTGTAGTACTCCGCAACCGTCTTCTGAATGTTCTCGATGGTAACCAGCTTGTCTTGCAGGGCGCGTAGGTCCTTGAGTGCTTCGCGCGCGAACTCAAGCGTAATCGGGTTACCGGTGAACTGGGAGTTGGCAACCACCCGCCGCAACGCCCCTTCCAATTCGCGCACATTCGAGCGCGTCAGCTTCGCTATGAAGAAGGCCACGTCGTCCGGCAGTGCCACGCTCGCTGCGTTTGCCTTGCTCATGAGAATGGCAACCCGCGTCTCCAGCTCTGGCGGCTCCATGGCTACGGTAAGGCCCCAGCCGAACCGCGACTTCAGCCGTTCCTCCAGGCCATCCACTTCCTTTGGGTATCGGTCGCAGGTCAGAATAACCTGCTGCTGCTCTTCGAGCAGCGCATTGAAGGTGTGAAAGAATTCTTCCTGGGAGCGTTCCTTGCCGACAAAGAACTGAATGTCGTCGATCAGCAGGGCGTCAACAGACCGATAGTACCGCTTGAAGTCGTTAATGGCGTTGTGCTGCAGCGCCTTCACCATGTCCGTGACGAAACGTTCCGAGTGGAGATAGACGACACGCGCGCTGCGATTGCGTGTCACAATCAGGTTACCGACCGCGTGCATCAGGTGAGTCTTGCCGAGGCCGACGCCGCCGTAGATGAACAACGGGTTGTACGCACCGCCAGGGTTCTCTGCCACCTGCGCCGATGCAGCTCGCGGCAGCTGATTGCACTTACCCTCCACGAAGCTTTCGAAAGTAAATTCCGGGCGCAGGCCGCTCACATGCCGCTGGGAGCTTCTTCCCGACGAGGGCTTCGTGGAAGCCCCACCTACGCGCGCCCGAGGGCGTTCGGGCGTTTCCGCAGGTGGTAGTGGGAGTTCGCGGCTACCGACCTGAATGACCACCCGGGTTTCCTTGGCTGGTCCCAGGTAATTCACCACCTCGCTGATCCGGTCGGCGAAGTGGTCGCTCACCCAGTCGCGAACGAAACGATTCGGCGCAAGCAGCCGCAGTTCATCCGAGTCCTCCACGGCATGCAGCGGCCTGATCCAGGTGTTGAACTGCTGCGCTGACAGCTCACCTTCCAGACGATCCAGGCATCTCCTCCAAAGCGAGCCGTCCACGTGCCCCCTCCGATACACTTGCGTTGCCCACTCACTTCTCCGACAGCAGTGTATACCCGAACCCTGGGGTTATCCACAAGCCGCTGAGAGCCACATTGAGTTGACAGAGTCTCTCCGTCACCGATAGCATTCTGCGCTTTTCCCCGGCTCTTTATCGGCCGTTACCAAAAGGCGCCGCGAGCACCATCAGGACCACCAAAAAATGAAGAGACCTTTTCAGCCCAGCAATCTGAAACGAAAGCGCCGTCACGGCTTCCGTGCCCGTATGGCGAGCAAGGGTGGACGTCGGGTGTTGGCAGCCCGACGCCAGAAGGGACGTATTCGGCTCAGCGCCTGATGCCCGATCCTTGTTCGAGGGTTCAGCGCGTTTTTCGAGAGATCGTCGGCTTACCAGACCGCATGAGTATGCGCGGGTCTTCAAGCAGTCGCAGCGCTCTGTGGACCGGTGTTTCACGATTCTATATCGACCCAACGCCCTGGGCCGGCCGCGGTTAGGACTGGCGATCACGCGCAAGCGCGTGCGCAAGGCCGTGGTACGACACCGCATCAAGCGCCAAGTACGTGAGAGCTTCCGGCTCGCACAATACCTGTTGGTCGGCCTGGATGTAATCGTTCTGGCACGCGAGGGGACGGCAACGCTCGCCGGCGATCAAATTCGCGTCTCTTTGGCTAAGCACTGGCAAAGGATCCACCAGCGATGCAAAGCTTCTTGACTGGCCTGATCCGCCTCTATAGCTGGGTCATCGGTCCCCTGCTTGGCAACAACTGCCGCTACTACCCCACCTGTTCCAGCTACATGCGGGAGGCCATCGTCGTGCACGGTTCCCTGCATGGTCTCTGGCTCGGCACAAAACGGCTGTTGCGCTGTCATCCCTGGCATCCCGGTGGCTTTGACCCAGTACCGCCAGCGCCCGGGCAGCCGGCCGGCCAGAAGCGGTGCTGTGAGAGCAATTCCCTTGAGTGACCGCTGATGGACAACTTCCGCCTGATACTCTTCGGCGCCCTCGCCTTCGTCCTGTTCCTTATGTGGCAGGCCTGGGAAGAGGACTATGGGGTAAAGGCGCCTCCCCCAGCGCCTGTCACCTCGGTCCCTCAGGACAGCCAGCCGCAGGATTTGCCCGACGCCCCCCCCGAGGCGGTAGCGCCGCAACCCCAGATTACTGCGGCGCCGCAGGTGCCGGATAGCGCGCTCAAAGCGGCCGATCGGATTCGGGTACGCACCGACGTTCTGCGGGTTGAAATCGACACGCTGGGCGGTGACCTGCGGCAGTTGGACCTGCCTCAGTTTCCCGTCGCTTTGGATCAGCAGGACACGCCCTATCGACTGTTTCAGGACAACGCCCTGCCGGTCTTCATTGCTCAATCGGGTCTTATCTCAAAGCGGGAAGCCCCGACCCACCATACGCGCTTTACCGCAGAGAAGAGTGAATTCACCCTGGCCGAGGGAGCGGATGAGCTGGTGGTGCCTCTCACATGGACCGCAGCGGATGGCGTCGCCATCACCAAGACCTACACCTTCCGCCGCAACAGCTACGTGGTGGACATCGCCTTCGACGTCAAGAACAACAGCGATGAAGCCTGGACGGGACGCATGTACGCCCAGTTTCAGCGTACCGAGCCCGGCGAAGGAGAAGGCCAGCGCTTCATCTACACGTACACCGGCGGCATCATTCACAGCGAAGCCAACCGTTACGAGAAGATTGATTTCGATGACATGCGCACATCGCCTGTCAGCAGGGACGAGACGGGCGGCTGGGCTGCCATGATCCAGCATTACTTCGCGGCAGCCTGGATACCTGATCAGCAGGACACGAATCACTACTTCGCCAAGGCGCTCCCCAATGGCCGCTACGCCGTTGGTGTGGTGACCCCATCGGTCACCGCGTTGCCGGACGGCGGCGGCCGGGCTTCTCTCCAGCTCTACGTGGGGCCGAAGTTCCAGGACCGACTCGAGCAGGCCGCACCGGGCCTCGAGCTGACCGTCGACTACGGTGTTCTCACCATATTGTCCGAACCGCTGTTCTGGCTCCTGGAGTTCATCAACCGCTTCGTGGGCAACTGGGGATGGTCCATCGTCATCCTCACCATCCTGATCAAGCTGGCCTTCTTTCACCTGTCAGCGACCAGCTACAAGTCCATGGCCAATATGCGTCGCCTGGGACCTCGCCTCCAGGCGCTCAAGGAACGCTATGGGGACGACCGCGCCAAAATGAACCAGGCCATGATGGAGCTATATAAAAAGGAGAAAATCAATCCTCTTGGCGGCTGCCTGCCCATCTTGGTTCAGATCCCGGTCTTCATCGCGCTCTACTGGGTGCTGCTGGAGAGCGTTGAGCTGCGCCAGGCGCCGTTCATTTTCTGGATCAGAGATCTATCCGCCTACGACCCGTACTTCGTGCTGCCTCTGCTCATGGGCGCCAGCATGTTCATACAGCAGCAGCTCAATCCGGCGCCCATGGATCCTATCCAGCAGAAGATCATGATGGTGCTGCCCATCGTATTCACCGTCTTCTTCCTGTTCTTTCCCTCCGGACTGGTGCTCTACTGGTTCGTGAACAACACTCTGTCCATTGCACAACAGTGGGTCATCACCCGGCGCGTCGAAAAGGGGGCCAAATGACCTCATGACCGGATCTGTCGGTGCGGCGCCCGAGACCATCGCTGCGATTGCCACCGCACGAGGTCGAGGAGGCATTGGCATCGTGCGGGTTTCCGGG
>JASJBY010000239.1 GCA_030066245.1 Gammaproteobacteria bacterium | reverse complement strand
GCCAGATAGTCGATGAGACGCTTGTCGAAATCCTCTCCGCCCAGGAACGTATCCCCGTTCGTTGACAGCACCTCGAACTGGTGCTCGCCATCCACCTCCGCAATCTCGATGATGGATATATCGAAGGTGCCGCCGCCCAGGTCGTAGACGGCGATTTTCTGGTCGCCCCGCTTCTTGTCCATGCCGTAAGCCAGCGCAGCGGCGGTCGGCTCGTTGATAATCCGCTTGACCTCAAGCCCGGCGATACGACCAGCGTCCTTGGTCGCCTGGCGCTGGGAATCGTTGAAGTAGGCAGGAACAGTGATCACGGCCTCCTTCACCTCAGCGCCCAGATAGTCCTCGGCCGTTTGCCTCATCTTCTGCAGCACCCGGGCCGCAACCTCCTGCGGAGCCATTTTCTTGCCGTTGGCTTCGACCCACGCGTCCCCGTTGTCGGCGTTGACGATGTTGTAGGGCACCATCTTGATGTCGCGCTGAACCACGTCTTCTTTGAAGCGGCGCCCGATGAGCCGCTTGATAGCAAATAGCGTATTGTGAGGATTGGTCACTGCCTGACGCTTGGCAGACTGTCCAACGAGAACCTCGCCGTCCTTCGTGAACGCGACCATCGACGGGGTAGTCCGCTGACCTTCGGCATTTTCGATGACGTGAGGCTTATCGCCGCTCTCCATTACCGCGACGCAGGAGTTGGTGGTTCCCAGGTCGATTCCGATGACTTTTGCCATGATGTGGTGTCTCCGATTCTTGCGTATTCTCGTGGGCGGTCCTTAGCACAGATATTGGGGCTGGAAAAGCTCTTTCAACCAGCCGGGGGCGCCTTCGCCACGATGACCAGGGCCGGTCTCACGAGGCGCTCGTTGAGGACGTAACCTTTCTGAATCACGGATACCACGGTACCCGGCTCGACGGTGTCCGTCTCCTGCATGGTCATTGCCTGGTGGCGTTCCGGGTCAAACAGCTCTCCTGCCGGGTCCACCTGGCTCACCCCGAATTTATCCACGGCGGTTTGCAGCATTTTCAGAGTCAGCTCCATCCCCTCGCGCACCTTGTCGGTATCCACCCCTTCCTCGGACGCGGCCGACAGACCCAGTTCCATGCTGTCCAGGACGGGCAGGACCTCGGCGACGAATTTCTCCAGCCCGAACTTATGCGCATTCTCCACGTCCCGTCGGGTGCGCTTGCGCAGATTCTCCATCTCCGCCTTGGCACGCAGCAGAGCCTGCCAGTGGTCGTCAGCCTTGGCCCTGGCATCCTCCAGGAGCAAGGTCAGCTTCTCCGGCGTGGCCTGTGGCTCAGATGCCGGCTGATTCCCGTCACTTCCCGCCGGGTCTTTCGCCGCCGCCCGGCCAGTCTCGTCTCCAGCGGTCAAAGTCTCTTCTGTCGGCACCTGCTCTTCATTACCCATGGATGCTCTCCCGATAACCCGTAATCTCGCACGCGCGCGCTGCGGCCGGCGAAGCGGCATCGCTCGCTCTAGCTGTTCCCTTGGAAAAGTGGGGATTATTGACGCCGGTTCAAGACCGAACCGAGCAGTCGCGCCGTCACATCCACGATAGGGATCACCCGGTCATAGGCCATGCGCGTTGGACCGATGACCCCGAGCACGCCCAGCACCCGACCATCCACTTCGTAGGGAGCCGTGACCACGCTGCATTCGTCCAGAACCTGGTAGCCGGATTCCTCACCGATGAAAATCTGAATCCCATCCGCATGCAGCGCGCCGTCCAGCAGGTGCAGGATGTGCTCCTTCTGGCTGAATGCCTCGAACAGCTGGCGCAGCTTCTCCATGTCCGCCAACTCGGCCAGACCCATCAGGTTGGTTTGGCCTGCAACGACGAAGTCATCGCTCTCCCCCTCGGACGCGAATGCCTTGTCTGCCATCTCGATGGCCGCCAGCATCATCTCGTTCATGGATTGGCGCGCGGTTCGCATGTCGGCGAGAAGCTGCTGGCGCGCCTCCTGCAGGTCACGACCGATAAAATTGGCGTTCAGGTAGTTGGCCGCCTTTTCCAGCTCGGCCCGCTGATAATCACGCCTTCCGTGGATGATCCGGTTCTGAACCTCACGGTCGTTGACGACGAGTATTGCCAGCACCCGCTGTCCCGACAGGGGCAGAAACTCCACCTGACGAAGCTTGAGCTGCTCGCGCTTCGGCAGCGTCACGACGCCAGCCAGCCGGGTGACTTCGGACAACAGGCTGGAGGTGGTCGCCACCAGATCCGTCAGCTCCCGGTCCGGATCCAGCTGCTCGCGCAGGCGCTGAACCTCGTTCGATTCGGGAGGCTGCATGGTGACCAGCGTATCGACGAAAAACCGGAAGCCAAGAGGGGTAGGAATGCGCCCGGCGGAGGTGTGGGGTGAGCGCACCAGCCCCATCTCCTCCAGGTCCGCCATGACATTGCGGATGGTTGCAGGGCTGAGATCGAGCCCCGAGTCGCGGGACAGGGTGCGGGAACCGACGGGTTGGCCGTCGCGGATGTACTTCTGCACCAGCGCTCGGAGGAGGTGCTGGGACCTTTCGTCGAGTTGGGACTCTTGCGCTCCGCTTTGCATCCGCCGCCGTATTCAGGACTACCTTCTTGCTAGCATCGGCGAATTCGGGCGGAAACACAAGCGTGCGAGGTTGGCCCAGCCGGATCGACGTGCTAAGTTTCTCGCGCCGCGTCACAGAGACCAGCATGCATGTTCAACAAAGTAGGCCTGATAGCGAAGAAGGACGACGAGCGGGTTGAGGAGACCGTGCAGAGCCTCATCCGCTACCTGGTTGAGCGGCGCCTCCCCTTCGTCCTCGACAGCGAATGCGCCACCGTGGTGCCGGACGGCGGCCTGGATGTTCGCAGCAGGGAGTCCCTGTGCGCCAGCTGCGATCTTATCATCGTCATCGGCGGCGACGGCACGCTTCTCAACACTGCCCATACCCTGTCGTCGAAGGATGTCAGGATGCTCGGGATCAACCTTGGAAGGCTTGGATTTCTCACCGACATTTCCCGACACGAGATGACCCAGCAGCTGGACGAGGTCTTCGCCGGCCGGTTCCAGGAGGAAGAGCGTTTTTTGCTGCATGTGGCGGTGGTGCGGGATGCCCGGCAGGTTGCCAGCAACGATTCCCTGAACGACGTGGTAGTGCACCGCTGGCGCACGGCCCGGCTCATCACTCTGGACACCTACGTTGACGGGAGCTTTGTGAACACCCAGCGTTCCGACGGGCTGATTGTCTCCACACCCACGGGTTCGACGGCCTATGCCCTGTCCGGCGGAGGGCCTATCCTGCACCCGGCGCTCGACGCCATCGTCCTGGTGCCTATCTGTCCCCACACGCTCAGCAACCGTCCGATTGTCGTTGATGCCGACGGACAGGTGGAGATAGTCATCAGCGGAGCACGCGACAGCGCGCAGCTTACCTGTGATGGTCAAACCACCCTGGAGCTGACCATGAACGACCGTATCGTCCTGCGCAAAAAAGAGGTGGGCATCACACTGATTCACCCGACCGGGTACGACTACTACGCCACGCTGCGCACCAAGCTTCATTGGGGGAAAGAACTGTAGGGCGGACAGGCAGGTAGACGGGATGCTCGGGCGGGACCTGACGGTGCTTCGACATAGGCATGACAACGGAGGAATGCGCAGGATGCGGCGCTGGGCTGCCGTGAAGAGCGCATTGGAAACACTGACGGCGGACGACAGGCTGTGGCAGGTCACGGACGCCGTCGACACAACATCCGGACGGCAGGCAGGCTGCCGCCGCGGTGCTCGTGCGGTCTGGCGCCGATGCTGACTCATCTCAGCATCACCGACTTCGCCATCGTCGACCAGGTAGCGCTGGAGCTGCGGGCAGGCATGACCGTACTCACCGGTGAAACCGGCGCCGGCAAGTCCATACTCGGCGACGCCCTCAGCCTGGTGCTGGGTGAACGGGGATCAGCGGGCCTGGTCCGCGCCGGCGCCGAGCGGGCGGAGGTCAACGCCGAGTTCGATGTTGGCGAGCTGCTTTTCGTACAAGACTGGCTGACCGAGCATGAGTTGGAGCGCCCCGATTGCGAATGCATCCTGCGACGCTCCATCTCCAACGACGGCCGCTCCCGGGCCTACATCAACGGGCGACCCGTGCCGCTGCAGATTCTGCGTGAAATCGGCAGCCTGCTGGTAGACATACACGGGCAGCACGCGCATCAGTCTCTCCTGCGCCGTGACGTGCAGCGGCGTATTCTCGACGAGTATGCGGGCCACGAGGGGCGTATCGAAGACATCCAGCGAATCCATCGCCGCTGGCAGCAGGTCCAGCGCGAGAAAGCCGATCTCGGGGGACCCGACGAACAGCGCCAGGCAGCGCTCGAGCTGCTCCGCTACCAGCTGGCAGAGCTGCATACCCTGTCGCTTTCCGATGGTGAGCTGCAGCGGCTCGATGACGAGCACGCGCGGTTGAGCAATGCCGGGCGACTGCTCGAAGGCTGCCAGCGCGCCTTGCATGGCCTGTCGGCCGAAGAGGACGACTCGGCGCTCTCGCGCATCGAAGCTGTGCGTCGAGAGCTGGACACGCTGCGCACCCTGGATGAGACCATCGGGCCTATCCTGGAGCTGGTGGACAGCGCCGCCATCCAACTGCGTGAGGGTGCGGCCGAGCTGCGACACTATGCCGAGACGGTCGACCTGGACCCGGCGAGTCTGCAGCAGGTCGAGGAACGTATCGCCGAGATCCACCAGATCGCCCGCAAGCACCGCCTGCCTCCTGAAGAGCTGCCCGGCCTCCTGGCACGTCTGCAGCGGGAGGCCGACCTGATGGCCCGCAGTGACGAGCGGAGACAGGAGCTTGAGGCAGAGGCGTGTCAGCTAGTGACTACTTACGAGGAGCTGGCGCGCGAGCTGCACCAGTCGCGAGTAGATGCCGCCGCCAGGCTTGCCAACACCGTGGGCGATAACATGCGCGATCTGGGCATGCCCGGTGGAAAGTTCTCGATCCAGGTGGATTGCAACGACAGCGGAGAGCCTGCGCCCACCGGAATGGACAGAGTGGAGTTCCTGGTGAGCGCCAATCCCGGGCAACCACCGAAAGCCATGAGCCAGGTCGCATCCGGCGGCGAGCTGTCACGCATCAGCCTGGCCATCCAGGTGATAGGCGCCCGCGGCAGCGGCGTGCCAACCCTGGTATTCGACGAAGTGGATGTGGGCATTGGCGGCGGCACGGCTGAGGTGGTCGGCAGGCAGCTGAAACAACTGGGCAGGACCCGCCAAGTGTTGTGCATTACGCACCTGCCGCAGGTCGCCTGTCAGGGCAGCCATCACCTGCAGGTGCGCAAGCATACCCGTCAAGACATGACTTTCACCCGCGTGGACTCCCTCGCCGGCGACACACGCGTGCAGGAGGTAGCGCGGATGCTCGGTGGGCTCGAAATCACGACCCACACTCTGGCCCACGCCCGCGAAATGATCGAGCGGGGGCAGGCATGACAGGAACACCGGTGACTCGGTTGACGGTATCTCGGTGACTCGCGAGAAGGCGGTGGGGGATCGTCGGTCGGAGGTCGGGTGGAATGTGAGGTGGTAGATGGTAGGTGGGAGATGGAATGACCAGGGTAGCTGAAGAATCTGGCGGCGCCGGTACGCTTGCGCCCCGTGCCCCTCGCGGCTGCCAGACACTGGGACGGCGACCCTTTGCCAACACGTGGCGCGGCGTCCGGCCCTCCCGGTCGCGGTCAGTCTATTCCTTGTTCGCGCACCCCGGATCCAGGCATTCGCCGTAGATGATCAGCGAGTGGTCTCGAATCGAGAAGCCGGCTTTCTCTGCCACCCGACGCTGCCGGTTCTCAATGGTCTGGTCCACGAATTCCACGATTTTGCCGCATTGGGCACAGACGATGTGGTCGTGATGGCCACCTTCGTTGAGCTCGAAGACCGCCTGGCCGCTCTCAAAGTGGTGCCTAACCACGAGCTCAGCGGATTCGAACTGCGTCAGAACACGATAAACGGTCGCCAGGCCCACGTCCTCTCCAGCCTCCAGCAGGGCCTTATACACGTCCTCGGCGCTCATGTGGCGCTGTGGGCTGGTTTCCAGTATCTGCAGGATCCTGATGCGCGGCAGCGTCGCCTTCAGGCCCGCCTTCTTCAGGTCTTGGGTCTCCACGTCCTGTCCCCGCTTGGTGTTATCGACCGCATGGGTACGGTATCATCCGAAGGCACTTCGGGTTCGGATGGTCCCCGCAACCAGCCATGCGACAGCTTCTCATTATTGTCTTCCTCACGCTAGTTGCAAGCGTAAGCGCCTGTACGGGCGAGCATATCCCGTTCGTCTACAAGGTAGACGTTCTCCAGGGCAATATCGTGACCCAGGAGATGGTGAACGAGCTGGAGCCCGGAATGAATAAAGCACGCGTGCAGTTCATCATGGGCTCCCCCATGCTGGTGGATGTCTTCCATCAGGATCGCTGGGACTACATCTACCTGCGCCGCCCCGGCCGGGGCGAGCCCGAACAGCGCCGAGTCACCCTGTATTTCGAAGACGACCAGCTGGTGCGCATCGCGGGAGATATCAAAGTCGCCGGGAGCGGACCCCGTGCGAGAAGCGTGCGCCGGGTCAGCAACGTCGAAGTCCCGCAGGACCAGGACGAAGGCTTTGTTAAAGGCATTATGGACCGTGTCGGCATCGGAGACGACGACAAGGAAGGCGAGAAAAAAGAAGCCACGCCCAAGAAGAAAGATGAAGAATGATTTTTAATTTATAAACAACAAGTTTTAATTATTATGTAAAGTGAAATATCATGCCACTTCAACTTCGTTACAGGTCGCCACCACCCCGCTTCGTCTTCTTGCCCTGAGCTGCCCGCAGCTTTCGCACTTCCTTGGGATCAGCCAGCAAGGGGCGGTAGATCTCCACCCGGTCTCCTTCGCGCAGCGTCGCATCCAGCTTCGCAAGCTTGCCAAAGACGCCCACCTTGTTAGTGGCCAAGTCAATCTCTGGATGTGTCACCAGGACCCCGGATTGCTCGATAGCCTCCCGCACGGTGGCGCCGTTGCGTACCTGCACACGCAGCAGCGTCTGCTGGTCGGGCAGCGCGTAGGCCACCTCGACGGTCAGCGTTTCATGTGCCGTCATAAAGCTGCCTGGCTCGCTTCACGAAAGCACCTACCAGCTTGTTGGCAACCTCGTGAAACACCGGCGCCACACTCATGGCGAGCAACTTGCTGGAAAACTCGAACTCAAGATCGAGACAGACCTTACACCCTTCGTCCCCAAGAGGCTCGAAGCGCCAGTGCCCTTCAAGATGATGAAAAGGCCCTTTCACCAGCCTGATCTCGATGCGTTCGTAATGGAACAACAGGTTCTCGGTCGT
>JASJBY010000238.1 GCA_030066245.1 Gammaproteobacteria bacterium | reverse complement strand
ACGAGACGGCCGAAGCCTTCGGTGTAGAGGGTCATTTTAGTGACTTGGCGAGCATGCAGGCCGTAACGAGTAGTGAACGCTGAGCAGGCCTCGAAAAGGGCAATGCAGAAGCCGACCCGCCTGAGATTCGGGGAAGGCCGCTGACGCTGGGGAAGCGAGCGATGAGGGCACCTAGCGGTTCTGCCGGGGTAGTGGCGACGGCATGTATGCACAGGGGGGAGTGACGCAACACGGGAAGCCCCAAGCGGAGGCGTGGCGTGCACGCCAACCGGCGGCCCGCGAGGGACAGGCTGGGCCGAAGGGGGTGGCGGGGGGCCCGTAGTACCGGGGAAGCCGGGTAATGCTGGTGGAGGGAAGGGGCCTCAGTTCGAGGGCAGTGCTGAACGAAGCGAGGTAGAGGGGACTGGCGTGAGCCTACGAGCTCCGAGAAAGCTGCAGAAGCTTCAGCAGGCACTTCATGCGAAAGCGAAGGAGTCGCCTGAGTTTCGCTTCTATGCCTTGTACGACAAGCTCTACCGAGAGGACGTACTCGGTCATGCCTATCGGTTGGCGCGGCGCAATGGCGGCGAGCCCGGGGTGGACGGGGAGGCCTTTACGGACATTGAGGCGTATGGGGTGGAGCGGTGGTTGGGTGAACGGGCGCAAGAGTTGAAGGAGAAGCGATACCGGGCGAGCCCGGTGCGCCGGGTTTATATCCCCAAAGCGAACGGCAAGCGGCGTGCGTTGGGCATACCCACCATCCGGGACCGGGTAGTGCAGACGGCCATGGTGCTGGTGCTGAGGCCGATATTCGAGGCCGACCTGCAACCGGAGCAGTATGCCTACCGGGAAGGACGGAGCGCCCAGGATGCGGTGCGCCATGTGCACAGGCTACTCAACACGGGCTACACGGAGGTCATCGACGCCGACCTGTCAGACTACTTCGACTCGATTCCCCATGCCGAGCTGATGCAAAGCGTGGCGAGGCGCGTGAGCGACCGCCATGTGCTGGCGCTGATGAAGCAGTGGCTGGTGGTGCCGGTGGAGGAGGATGACGGGCGTGGGGGGCGACGGCGCACCACGCGGGCGAAGGACAGCAAGCGCGGCATCCCGCAAGGGGCGCCGCTCTCGCCGCTGCTGAGCAATCTGTACATGCGTCGTTTCGTGCTGGGGTGGAAAACGTTGGGACTGGAGGCGCGCCTTCAGGCCCGAATCGTCAACTACGCCGATGACTTCGTGCTCTGCTGCCGAGGGACGGGTGGCGAGGCCATGGTGGCCATGCGGGGGATGATGGGGCGGCTGAAGCTGACGGTCAACGAAGAGAAGACCCGGCGCTGCCGGATACCGCAGGAGCAATTCGACTTCCTGAGCTACACCTTTGGGCGGTGTTATTCGCCGAAGAGCGGGCGCGCGTACATGGGTACGCGTCCGTCGAAGAAGAGCATTCAGAAGGTGTGCCGTGCACTGCGAGAGGCAACCAGCCGCCGGTGGCTGCAGCGGGCGCCTGAGGAGCAGGTAGCGGGCCTTAACCGCATCCTGGTGGGGTGGGCCAACTACTTCTCTCTGGGGCCCGTGAGCAAGGCCTACCGCGCGGTCGACGCCTACACGAGTAAGCGGCTGCGTCGGTGGTTACGCAAGAAACACAAACAGCCGGGTCAGGGGGTGGCACGTTTCCCTGATGAGTATCTTTACACAGTCCTTGGACTGGAACGGCTGTCGGTGCGAACGGGTAACCTTCCGTGGGCGAAGGCATGAGACCTCGTCCGAGCGCCGGATGCGGGAGAACCGCACGTCCGGTGCGACGAGCGGCGACTGGAAACGGGGCAATGGTCTGGACTGAGGCACCGGCAGCTGGCGAAAGCCGCCGGCAACAGCTATTCCCCAGGACCTGTGGCTACCGCGCCAGTCGTCGACTCTACCCGGGATTCGGAATCTTGGGTCGCTCTGGCGAAACAGATTGGCAGATCGTCCGCCGAGGCTTAGCTGTAGCTATGGCTCAAGGAGGACCGGCCAAGATGCAAAGCCAGAGTGGGCCAAGAGCCGAATAGGACAGGCTGTTCACAAGGAAAGCCGACTCGGTGAAGCCAATGAGCTGAGTTTGCCGACATAGTCTGCGACCCGAGGTCCGCCTGGTGAGAAATCCGGGCTAGTGCTGCCCCGGCCGCCAGCGGCGGCCCGGCGCACCTGTGGTCGGTTGAGCATACGCGGTGGGGGCCATACCGGCACGAGCCGCCGGGACACGCCGTGAATACCTCCCTGTAGGCTCGACCGCTGCTAACCCTGCGGCCGACCGGTCCCGGCCACCCATGACGGCACGCCTCTGAGCAAGCACCAAAGCGGCCCGGCGCAGGTCGCGGCAGCGTTCCAAGTGGTGCCTGCCGTATCACCTGTGCTTATGCATGCCGCGCTGAGCGTTTCTCTGTCAACGCCTGAAGTCGTTCAGTCCCACGAAGGTTCCCCCGTTGCGGTGTGTCAACTCGCGCATGAGGGTGGCAAAGCGGATGCCGGTGGTTTGCAGGTGGGGCGGGCGTTCGAACTGCACCGGAAAGCCCACAGCGTGTATGCGCACCAGGCGATTGCCCGAGCTGTCTTCTCTGTTCACGGCATCCACGGCACTGACCACCGCCTCGTAGGATCCCCCCGTGAACTCGTCTCCGAACACGTAAATGCTGATCTTCTTTTCCGGTGAGTAAAAGTCGCGAATGGCGCGCTCGATGCCCTCCACCGGGCTGCTGTTGCTGAACGGATGCCAGGATCGCAGGCGGCTGGTGATGGCGGCGCGGCGTGCCGGCGTGTCCTGGATCCATTTACCTGCATACTGGGAGAACATGTAAGTGCCCATGTCGTTCATCACCTGCAGGCCTTTGACCCTGGGATAGATTTTTAGCGTTTCGGTCATCTTACGCCGCATCAGACTCCATGCGTTCTGGAACATGCTGCCAGAGGTGTCGATGATAAAAATGATGTACTCACTGTCCACGGGTATGCCGCCGACACTTCTCTCCTCGGGCCGGCGCCTGGGTTGGGAGGCCAACAGTCTGCGCATCTCCGCCGTGAGCGTCTGCTGAGCGGCCGCCATTTTTCCCTCCAGGATGTTCTGGACCTCCGCTCTCTCCTTGGCTGCCGCGAACTGGCCTTCTATATTGCTCAGGTCTCCCCTCAGGCGAGCGACTTTCTCCTTCTCGTCTGCAACCTGCTCTCGGCGGCCTTTCATCTCCCTGGTTATCACCGCTGTCTCGCCCTGAAGCTCGACAAGCTCCTGCTCGAGTCGCGCAATCAGGCCTTCCAGATCCACGGTCGTGCGCTCGATGACCTGGGGCTCGGCCGCCTTGGAGAGCACGAACAGCAGGACGATGGCACCAAAGCCGCAAAAAATCGCGTCGAGAAACGACAGCCCGATCGGTTCGATATCCCGCCGTGTCCTCCTGCTCATGGCCAGTCCCTCGCTGGGCTGAAGAAAGAGCCCTTGCTGGATTTGGCCATCTTCCAGAATGCTGAGGCCGCCGCCGGGTCGCCTTCCATGGGAAACAGAATGACGTTGACAGGGATACTCGAGGGCAGCTCCTTGACCGCTTCGCTATACAGAGCCAGTCGCTGCCTGGGCGACACATTCTTTCTCCAACCCTTGCCCTTGCCCCGCGTGGGCAGGCCGTCCGTAAGTAGAAATACGTTGTCGGGCCGCGGATGCAGGGTCTTCACGGCCGCGAGCGCGTTGTGCAGACTCGTGCCTTTCTCGGGGGTCTTTTCTCGAAGAGCGGCCACCGCCTTGTTCAGTGCACCTGGATCACCGGCGTCAAGCCAACGGCGCGCCGTGCCTTTGGTCACGGCTTCGGCGTCCTCGTTGAAGCCATAGACCTGGAATTTGGCGGTCATTGGAAGCTGAGTGGCGAGCCAGTCGACCGTGTTAACAGCCCGCTGCCACTTTGGAGCGCGGCGCTTGTCCTCATCCGGCAGGTTGCGCCTGCGCACGACGTCCACGATCCGCTCCCCCAGCATGCTGGCGGATGTGTCGATGAGGATGAGAATATGTTTCCCGCCGACCTTCAGCCCCGTCAGATACTGGCGATCTCCCTGCCCGCGGAACTCACGGAGGCGGTCGCCCTCCTTGGTTGGACGGGTAGCACCCGCTTTCAGGCGCTTCGCCGCTTCTTCCTTGGATTGAACATCCGCCTTTAACCGGTTCAGGTGGGCGACGCGCGCCAGGTTGGCCTTGTCATACTCTGCGAGCTGTTGGCGCATATCTTCCAGCTGGCGGATAAGCTGGGCTGCGAGTCCTTCCAGGCGCACGCGCTCCACGTCCGTGTCCTCGAGCGTATTCTTGGTCACGGCCAGCTTCTTGCGTTGGTCCAGAACGGCTTGCTCGAGGCGGTCGGTCTCGGAGCGCAGGTCTCGGGTCAGCTCGTTGCGGTGAGCGAGGGTGTTGGCACTCACGATCAGGAACAGCAGCACCACTGCGCCGAAGCCGCACAGTATGCTGTCGATGAAGGACAGGCTGAACGTGGAGAGCCGACGACGCTGCATGACTGGCCTCTTGCCTTCAGCCGGTGGGAGGTCTTGAGTTGTGGTCTAAGAAACGTTGCATCAAGAACATGTGATAGTACCGTAGGCTTCCATTTGATTTTCCCATGCCACCCCGTTGGACGGGCACCCGGATCAGAGCAGGGCGATCACCTGGAACTCCTCACCCGGCGTACCCAGACGGATGCGGTCTTTCACCGCCAGTGCCTGCGCGCCCTGTACGCGCTCGCCGTTGACGTAGGTCCCATAGGTGCTGTGGTCCTCCAGCAGCAGACGGCCGTCGCGAATAACCAGGCTGCAATGATTTCTTGAGATGCCGGCAGATTCGGAAGTGATCTGCAGGCCGATCATGCCCGGCGCGAGCTCGCGCCCCAGCACGAAGGGCTCTGCACCGAGAGGGTGGGCCACGCCCCGGTACAGGATGTGCGTGGGAGCGGGAGCCTCCGCGCCCGGCATGGCGGACTGGGATGCGGTCGGTGGCGTGGATGTGGTTGCGACCCCGGGGAGGCGTGTCACCAGCGCCAGACTACCCGGTGTCTGGAGGATGGCTTCACGTCGCTCCAGCGCGCCTCGGGCGCCCGCGCCCGACGGGAGGATCTGGACCTCCAGTCCGCCCAGAGCGGCCAGTTTTTCGCTCAGACCGGGCAGCGCCGCGAGCCGTGCAGAGAGCAGCAGCTCGACGGGATCTCGCTGGTCCAGGTGTGGTGTTATGAGGGAGATGAGGTGTCGATAAAGGGTTGCGGCAGCATCGGCCAAATCATTCCGGGTCATCGTGACGTCGAAGGTCCGGGTACCGTAGCTCAGAGAGAGCGTCGCGGCAGCATTGGTCTGCAGTGCCTTCAGCAAGGCGGGCAGTTCGTCATGCAGTGCCTGCTCCGTGCGCCCCGAATGCTGTGGGTCGAAGCGGGTCTCGCGTACGAAGCGACGTGCGACCGCCGTTGCCCACGTGTTCTCAAGGGCGACCATCCCGACTTCCCGGGATACATGGCTTGCCGTTCGCGCAATCTCGGGCACCAGAGTGACCCGGGTCAGGGCGGCACGGTGCAGATAGAGATCCAGATGCAGTGCCGTCGGCGAGCCAGCGCTCGTTGGTGTTGCCGCAACAGCCAGATCCACCAGGCCGACGACAGGCATGTCCATGGCCTGGGAAATACCAAGCAAAAGCTCGAGCTGGGCGCGATTGTAGAATGACGGCACGGCGAGCACGACGCCGCGGCACCCGGCCTTGACCTCATCCCAGATGCTTTGCATGTGAGCGTAGACCAGGTCCGCATGGGTCCGTCGCTTGTCGAGCGTCGCCGGCAGCGGAGTAGTGGAGAGCTCGTCCCAGAAGCGGCTGCTGACCTGGCTTGGCGCCAAGTAGGCTTGGCGCGCGGCGTCGAGGCCCACAGCAGGTTCACGCTCACCTAGAAAGGCATAACCGGGGCTCTCCAGCACAAGTTCGGCATCCTGCACTGCGACCAGGCCGCAATCATTCAACTCGATCGCCAGAAGAGACACGGACTACTCGCTTTGCATGTGTCGGATCAACCGGTCGTCACAATAGTTCTCCGTATCCAGCACCAGCCGTTCCTGGGTGAGCTGTAGCTGATGGACCACGAACATGACGACGATACTGATGAGGAGCGCAATCAGGGTGGAATTGAATGCAGTGCCGAGGCTTTGTGTTACGCCTGTGATATCGCCCTCCACCGCCTGATGCGCCTGTCCGAGCGCATCGCCGATGCCGCGCACGGTCCCTATAAAACCGACGGAGGGTATGGCCCAGGCGATGTAGCGGATGAGAGACAGCTCGGAATCCAGCCTTTCGGACTCGGACGCGCAGAGCGTGTTGGCCGCGGTGGAAACGTCCTGTATGTTGCGTGTCGACTCGAAGCGGTGCAGGGCAAGCAACAGGCACCGGGGTAGCAGGTAGCCCTGGTCACGATGAGGCAGGCCCTGGATCTTTCGGGAAAGCTTCTTGGAGTCTTCCGGGAGCACCTTCATGCCATCGTCGATGGGAATCAGCTCCTGTTCGAGCAGGCGCCGTTCACGGCTGGCCGCGACCCCTTTGTATCCCATGATCGCAAAGGCCCATAGCATGAGCACGAAGCAGGCCTCCTGTTCGTAATCGCGAATGACGACGAACAGGGAGCGCTCCAGCGTGGCGCCCGGATCAACCTCCAGGCGGGCTTTCTGTTCGGTGAGGAAGTCATCCGCCCTGGGCCACACCACGGCGACGTAGACGGTGTGGACGACGAGAACGGACAGGAGCAGGGCAAATGCTTGGTACACGAACTCCGCTGGTAAGGCTTTTCTCATCATGCTCGCTGTCATCCACTGTTCGAAGATAACCCTGGTCTTCGATGCCATGCCCAAGATGGCGTCATGAACCGAATCCGCAAGTAATACCCGACATGCTCCGGGTCAGATGTCTGCCGGGAACGATACACCGCTCCCTGCCGGTACATCCTCTGTTGGGCGAAACCGCTCGGTGGCCGCGCCGCCCGTCGCCTCTTGCCTGTCGCCGGTGCGAGTGGTTGTGGTCGGCGGAGGCTCTCCTGCAGATCTCGATTCGCCCTCGGTGGCGCCTTGCGACGCTTCGCCGCTTTCCGCCATGAGGAGTGCCGGTGAGGGATCACCAGACGGCGTGGACGCAGCTG
Source organism: Gammaproteobacteria bacterium (assembly GCA_030066245.1). GTDB lineage: Bacteria > Pseudomonadota > Gammaproteobacteria > JAABTG01 > JAABTG01 > JASJBY01. The sequence goes on along the minus strand of JASJBY010000238.1, from coordinate 196 downwards.
GGCATGCGCTGCCCAACCCAAGCAGCAGTGCAATGAGAAGCGCCAGTCGCCCGACAACGACAGATGCGGCCGGCCTCATCGGGCGTAGCGTGCGCACCGAAAGCCCAGATCGGGACGCGCTTTGTTGCTGTAATCTCTGTAGGTCCATCTCAGGCTGCTGATGCTCGCATGCATCCAGCTCGAGCCCCTTACCGTA
>JASJBY010000237.1 GCA_030066245.1 Gammaproteobacteria bacterium | reverse complement strand
CCCCAGGGACTCGCCGCGGTGCTTTCGCACACCTTGCTCGGGGGGTCCGTTACTTTTTGAGCGCTGGTAGGGTGGATTGAGATGACGATATCAGTCCTCTGGAGGCGACCGGAGCATAAGCGGCCCCTTGTCCGCCACCCGTTGCGACGTCTGACGACGCCCATCGCCGCTCATTCCACCGAGCAACGACGGACACCCGTGGCTGGGAATTTCGACGGCTTGGCTACCCGTCGGTCCGCCGTGTCCTCCGCTCCCGTGACGCGCTTAGTATGTACACGCATACAATAGGCTTCTGGGATTCCCCGTGCCCAACCGAACGACTCGCGCATACTGGAAGCGGTCATTCACTTGCGGTTCGGAAGGGTTTAGGGTTTCTGTCATCGATTGCGCAGGAATAGCTGCAGCGGCGCACATTTCTGCACCACTGCGACCTCGATGTTGGCTATTCGGGAAGCGATTTACTTCTTCGCCTGAACCGGATGCGTGTTGGGAAAGCCCTTGGCGATATCAGCAGCGGCAGCTGAACATACAGGGTGTCCCCAGCCACTCGTGCTGGTGCCATCGACGATGTCATTGACGATGTTGTCATCCTTCGTTGGACTCACCCCACCAGGTACGTAGTCCAGCTTGAGTTTGTCACGAACCTTCCATGCAATATTATGGTCAGCGCATGAACTGTCACCACTCACGCCGATTGCGCCAAGCAGCACACCCTTCTCATCGTACAAAGCCAGGCCGCCGCCAAATACATTCACGCCGCCGACCTTCTTTCCGGCCATCGGGTCATTCTCAGTGCCGATACTGCTTGATGGGCCACCATAAGCAGCCCTGGTATCGACCGGGTTGCTGTGCTGCAAACCATACAAACTCCCGCCAGGCTGTACGGCTGAGAAAAGGTTCGCGGTCGATAACGACAAGCCAGGGAGGCTGAACGCATTGGCGGTATTGGCCTTTTGCGCCGAAATGACACGGCTTCCAGGCCACTGATCGCCTCGATCGCCACCTGAGAACACCACTCCCTTAACCACGCCATCCCGATCGACGATCGTCGCCCACATATTTAAACCAAATCCACCGTTCTCCTCCTTCACGACCTCCTGAAGCGTCTTCTGCAGATCGGTGTGCGTGGGTAAGCCACCGGCATAAACAGACGATACCGAAACAAGAGCCAGTGCTGCGATGAGGTTCGAATTCATGATCCGCATAATGAAATCCTCTATTGTTTTCGTATGAAGTGGTTTATGAGTGATTATTCTTGTGCCGCTCATTCGACTACTGTTGATAGCAGCCGAGCGAGGGTATGCTTTTCGGTGTGAAAGTTCAATGTCCTGAGGAGATATGCTGAATCAAGGCTAAGTTTGGGAGAAGCTCTCTCGTATCTCGACCGGGAACGTGAGTGTCCAGACATGGGCTAAGGGGCGAAGAGAGAAAGAGCCAGGTGAATGACTGCTGCATCTGAGTCGTTTGCAGTCCATCAGGCCGGCCTTGCTGCACTGAATAACTATGCTGCGATGCAGCAGATTGCCGTCGGCCAACGTCTTCAGCAGTTCGCGCTCCCCAACCGACCGCAGGGTCCATGCTGTTTGCAGTCGTTCAGGGTCGGACAGGAACCGGCAGGCCCCGCCTCTTTCCTGCCGGTCTGAGTCGGGCCGTTAACAATGCAAAGCGGACGGACACTCTCGGCATACGCGGCGGCAAGGATTATCGCCCGCACCGCGAATCCGTTGGGGGGCCGAGAAAATCCTCACCCACCTCGATGCCAAAGGCGCGGCGGCAGAAGCTTTCCGGCGGCCGCCGTGCCGGGCGCCGCCACCAGCGGGCCTGTTCGACTGACAAAGGTAACCCGGTGCACCAGACCCGTGGCTGCGACACCGGACGGCGCGGCAGGGAAGCGGGCGCCCTGACGGTCAGAATGAGTCGGGAAAACGCGTTAGCCTGCGGGCGATACCCCGGCTCGGGAGCCTGGGGATCAGGTCGACACCGCGTCGAAGGGGTGTGTTGATGGCCGCCTGACGATTTGAGGATACCCGAGCAACCTGGGAGAAGGGCGTTTATGCTGACTATACCTCGGTAACGTGTAGGGTATGGTCGGCTGCGAGCCACCGTGAGGGAGACGAAACTGCGGCAGAGTCACGACGACGTCGGCTCGAACCCCGCCCCGCCTAACCATGACCGTATCGCAATCGCCGGGCGGCGCCCTGGGTCAGCCAGGTAACCGCGGGGTGCTAGTTCCCCCAGACTGGCCTCGCTCGCAAGGAATCCGCAATGACGCTTGCTCGATCTCGCTCACATCAGGACTTTCGCCTGTAGAGAACTTCTGCCGGACGTGATTGGTTCACGCGAAGAAGCTCTGGCAGCCGTCGACTACGTTGACGGGAAAGGCGTGGTCGACCTCGGGTACGGCACAGAAGTCACGCTGATTGGGGTGGACGGCGGGCTGACAGAATAGGGTTTTACCACCATCTGAGCACCGTAAGAGGACAAGAGCACAGGCTACATCAGATCGGGACGTAGTATCGCGGTTGCTCCCCGTCTCCTGCGCTGATATAAAGACGTCAAGCGTGCCAAGCCCACGCGACCCAAGTTTTGTATCATAAGGGAGGCAGCGATGCAGAAGAGTGACAAGGCCCTCGACCTCAGAGAACTGGCTAGGGGCAATGCCGAGCAGGCGGAGTTGGAGAAGCGACTGGTTGCGGCCGGCGCCGAGTCCCGGGAAGAGACTACCTGGACGGAAGAGTTCGCCGCGTCCGACAAGCCGGGGGGCAAGGGACCGCCAAGAGCCTAGACCGACGAGTGCGCCCCGTCGGGGGAAGCTTTGGCCACAAGGTCTAGCCTCTACCGGGGGCGGCCCTGCAAATGCGGAGCGCCTGCGCGCGACGGTAACGCTGCGCTCAAGCGCCATCGCCGAACCGGCCGGTGATGCCAACGTGTGCTCTCTCCCGTGAAGGCCAGCGCCGCCCCAAGCACCCCTGAGACGACCTCTCATCTGCTTTGGGAGGATATGTCCGTTTTCCGTCGGCGTTACCAGAAGAGTGCCAATGCCCTTGTCGCGGTGCGAAATGTTCTGCAGGAACGCCGTCCTCTCGAGGGTGCGGAGGACGAGTTTCTTTCACTCTACGAGCGCCTGGAATCGGCTGACCCGCGGTATGTCTACGAGGTATGGACTGACCCGACGGCCTATTACTGGGTGAGGCTAGCCTACCAGCTGCTGCACACTACCCTCACGGGTGCCCCCCTTAATTCACTGGGGCAGGCGTACTGCCGCGAGATCGGTGCGGCAACCTCGGCTGCGGCGTTGCCCGTGCATCTGCACAGCTTCAAGCGCTACGCGCTTGGCCTCGCCTTTCTGGACGGGCGCGAACTAGCGCTGGCCAGCCCGTTGGAGGTCTCGCTTCCCTTCGCAATCCCGGGAACCGAGTTGTCCCTGGACGGGAGCGGGCGGATACGGGTGAATGGCCTTCTAGACGGAGAGCTGTCGCTGTGGCGCGAAGGCGCAGGTGCGCTGCACCTTCCGGTCACTGGGGGCGAGTCCGAACACGTCCGATTGCGCGCCAATCCGGTAGCCGTTCTCGACCGGTACCGGCTATCGCTCCGCCACCAGGCGTTCAACAACCTTCCCGGCCTTGTCTTCGTCGAGCCGGTTCTGCAACACGGTGAGCAGTCCCTGGGCGACTCGGACGCGCTGCTTTGCGATGCTTTGCGCCTGATGAGGGAGCATGCGCCTGACACCTTCTCCCAGTTCTCAGAGGTCATTCGGTACATTGCCCTGAAGCCCCTGGGAAGCGGTGATTACACCAATATTAGCCACTCGGACCTGCCAGGCACTTTCATAGCAAGCCGCGTGGAAAACCCTTATGAGTTGGCGGACACGTTCATCCACGAACTCCACCACAACCGACTGTTTACGCTCGAGGAGACCGGTCCCTTTTTTCTAGCCGAAACCACGGATCCACTCAGAGACGCCCTATTTTATTCTCCCTGGCGCGACGATCCTCGCCCTCTACACGGGATCTACCACGCCGTCTACGTTTTCATTCCCGTCTGTCGGTACTGGTTCGCTGTTGCCAGGGCTGCCACGAAGTCGTCACGGATAACCGAATACGCTCTGTCGCAGGTACAGCGAATCACGGCCCAGCTCATCGCCGGCGTCTACCAGATTGAGCGCCATGCTGATCTGACCACCTATGGAGAAAGGCTTTTTGCGTCCATGCGTGATGCGGTTGAGGAGTTGCGAGCTCAGGTTGGCAGCGTCGGTCTCACGTTTGAGTCACTAATTCTGCACTGTGGCGAAGATGGCAGTTTCAGGGGCGCTTTCGCACCGGGAACCGACCACGCGTTGACGGTAAAACAGGAAACCCTGCGTCACGTCCAGGACCACGCACCGGTGGCACAACGCGCAGGCATTCTGGTAAAGCTCCGCAGCCTTTAATACTCCGTCCAAACCATCTGGACGGATTACTGGACGTGCTGTCTAGGGGTAGACGGGACCGAGCTTAGCGCGGTCGCTAACAACATGCCGGATAGTCAGCCACTCTTTGGGCCCTGCTTCTCGATCTATTTCGACGCACGCCTCCTGGAATGCGGCGCTGAAGTGTTCGTGGGCTGGGTTTCGCGCGGGCCCACCCCCGTCCCGAGCGCTCGTCACCAGGGGATTCGTATTGATCTCCCATACCTGGATACGGCCACGAAAGATGCCGTAGTCCACCCGACCGTAGTCAATCCGGGCAAGGCGGAATATCCGCTGTAATTCCTTCCTATGGGGGTTCTGCTGCACGTACCGCCACTCTTCTTCAATCATGCTGGGCTCGTTGAGGTCTGGCATTTTCACCACCCAGCTCCGACTGAAAAACAGATGCCGTGGAATGATCCGGCCACCCACGTTGAACGCGGAGTACTTGCGATAGATGCCAGCGTCGTCCATCGTATGGCAGTACTCCGTCGCTATCATCCTTTCTGTCGCGATGCCAGCTTGGTCCAGCTGAACGAGCGTCCTCCTGAACTCCCGGACAGAACCGATTACTTGGGTACGGCTGCCCGCATGATCGTTCTCGCCGCGAATGAACACAGGGAACCGGGCTGGCGTATCTGTCTCGTTCAAGCGGTAGACGTCAAAGTCATTGATCCCTTCCTGCTTCAACGTCCGCAACAACTCGTAACGCCGCATGCTGGTAGCCGGATCATTGAGGACTGTCAGACCGTGAACGTCACAAAGCTCAAACTTGAGCGTTGCCGCCGCCTCCCGCCAAGGCGGCGGTAGGCGCTCTAAATCGCAGAAGATATAGGTACCCGCAGGAACACGTCGAGCCTGAAGCAAAGCTTGATAACTGAACAGTTGTAGTCGGGGCGCCAGCGCTCGGCCCCTGAACGTGACGTGGGCCTTCATCGTGTACATGTGTTGTTTGGTTGTTACGAAATACAGCACTTACAAACCCTTGATGTAGGGTCAAGGGGTGTTACGGCATAGCACCAGCGCTGTCGTCGCCGGACTGCGCGGTGCCATGCTGTAAGCCTCGGCTCGGCAGTTGTCCTCGCCCAATCACGGGTTCCATGTAGTTGCTGAACAAGAAGCTCAGGGTATCGGAAGCCAAAAGGGTATGCGTAAGCTAGCCCAGCCAAGTCTGCTATGTGAAGTCCCGAAGCCGACTTTATCTCTTTTGCCCGGCATGATAGCGCGAATTGCGATTGCCGAACACATTCCCCCAGTCGAACCTCGTGGACAGCACGACATCGAGCGACGGGGCGAGCCACCTTCGCTCGACAAGGCGTCCTACCACGCTTCGCTTTGCATCGCTGACTCGCAGCTCAACCACCGCAGCTTGGTCTGCTCCCACCTGTTGCCGTGTGGCGTATGCTTCCCGGGACCGCGAACTAGCATGTCTCTGGGTCCGCGCCGGTCCGGCCATGCTGCTCGTCCGCGAGAGGTCGCGTACTTGCCACAGGGTATAACCAGAGTTAAATCAGTGACGTAATCCACCGCCTTTGGCGGTGAGACTCGCAGAGGCTCTGCCGTTCCGGCGTGCGGAGAGATGTAGTAGATGACCTCCTTCCGATGAATCACCACATTCGAAAGGAAGGAGGTCATCATGAGAGAGTGGCAAAGCCAATCTCATGTGAGCTAGTACTGCAAGTACCAGTGCGACCAGGCAAGGCTGGTCTGGAAGGAATGGGAGATGCGATGAACCTATGAAATCCAGTTTGTCGTCCAGCGGGTGCGAAACCCGCCCGACCAGGGTGTAGCCCCACCAGTCGGTAGCGAGCCTTGCGCCGGTAGGGTAACCGAACGGCGATGCGTAGGTACGCGAACACGTGGGCCGTGCTTGGAGACAGCCTCGAAATGCAAAACAATCCGGTTGCCCAGGGTGTTGGTATGCCTGAAGGC
>JASJBY010000236.1 GCA_030066245.1 Gammaproteobacteria bacterium | reverse complement strand
GCCTATCCGCTGTTCCGCTACGATCCGGAGGCTGGCGCCGACGTCAGGCAGGCCATCAGCCTGGATGGCAACCCGGCGCGGGCCCAGGACTGGCCGACCTACCAGCTGGCCTACGTGGACGAGGGCGGTGAGAAAGCCACCATGGACCTGCCCATGACCTTCGCCGACTTCGCTCTCACCGAAGGCCGGTTCCGCAAGCACTTCCGCAAAGCTCCGCGGGACGCCTGGAACGACGACATGGTGCCGCTGGCGGAATTCATCGAGCTCGATCTTTCCGAGCGTGAAGGCTGCTTTCCTTACATCTGGGCCGTGGACGCCAAGAACCACCTGATGCGGGTGCTGGTCTCGGCCGAGCTAGTCGCCTCCACGGAGGAACGCCGTGACTACTGGAGGCTGCTTGAATCCATGACGGGCCGGGAGAAAGGAATAGACCTCAGCCAGGTCATCAGCGACACGCGTGCGGAGACGGTCAGAGCCATCACCGCGGGACTCATGAATCTGGCAGCCGGGGGCGAGGCCGGTGCTGCGGCCGCCGGCCTGCCGCTCCCGGAGCCGCTGGCGGCTGCGGAACCCGCCACGGCGCAAACCCCGGCGGCTGATGCCTCAGCAGGCGGTTTCGAACCCGTCTGGATTGAGACGTCCGAATGTACCTCCTGCGACGAGTGCGTGGAGCTCAACCCGAACATCTTCGCCTACGACGAAAACACCCAGGCCTACGTGAAAGATCCAAAGGGGGGACCCTTCGCAGATATCGTCAAAGCAGCGGAGAAATGCACGGCCGGTGTCATCCACCCGGGCACACCGTCGAATTCGAACGAGAAGGACCTGGAGAAGCTCATTCAGCGGGCCGCGAAGTATCAATGAGCGGGGCGCGGGTAACTAGTGCTCCCTGACAGTGGTTTTGACGGAGAACTAGCCACAACCCAGGATAAGAACCATGCCGAAAGTCTTACTCCCGGTGATACCCTGACCATGGGCCTGCTGTCTTTCTTCCGTCCCAGTTTTCACCACGGGATTCACCCGGCCCAGCACAAGGACACCGGCGACGCACCGATCCGGCGGCTACCGTTCGCGGAGCGGCTTGTGATACCGCTGGGCCAGCACATCGGCAAGCCCGCCCGGCCCATCGTGCATCGCGGCCAGGAGGTCGTGCGCGGCGAACCCATCGCCGAGGCCGACGGCTTCCTGTCTGTGCCCATCCACGCTCCCGCCACCGGGACCATCAGAGGCATCGAGCTCGCCCCGACGGCAAGGGGTCCCAAAGCGGACGCCATTCTCCTCGACGTTCTGCACGGCTCCAGCCAGGAGGTGCTCTACGGTGCACCGCAGGACTTGGACGCCTTGTCCCGCGAGGAGCTGGTCCGCGCTGTGCAGGAGACGGGCATGGTCGGCCTCGGCGGCGCCGCCTTTCCCACCCACGCAAAGATGACCATGCCGGATGGCCACCACGTGGACACGGTCCTGGTGAATGGCTGCGAGTGCGAGCCCTACCTGACCACGGACCATCGGGTGATGCTCGAGGACACCGAGAATCTCATCAAAGGCGTGCGCATCGCCATGCGAGCCACCGGTGCCGAGCGGGCCCTCATCGGTGTCGAAGACAACAAGATGGACGCGGTCGAAGCCATTCGGGCCAAGTTGCCGGCTGACGACTCCATGACGGTGCACGCGTTGCGCACCAAGTATCCCCAGGGCGCTGAGAAGATGGTCATCAAAGCGCTCACTGGTCGGGAGGTGCCGTCAGGGGGTCTGCCCTCGGCCGTGGGCGTCAGCGTGTTCAACGTCGCCAGCCTGGCCCAGCTCGGCACCCTGATGCCCCGCGGTCAGGGGCTCATCGAGCGAGTCGTGACCGTGACCGGGCCCGCCATCGAGCGGCCGGGCAACTACCTGGTTCCGCTGGGCACGCCCATACGATTCGTCCTGGACACCTTGGGCCGGGAGAGCGGTCCCGGGAGCGTGGTGCTGGGAGGCCCCATGATGGGCTCCGCCATCGCTTCCCTGGACGTGCCCGTGACCAAAGGCACTTCCGGTATCCTCGTCTTTCGCCACGCCCCGGGCGCCGAACACCTCGGTCGGCAGGTGCAGCCGTGCATCAAATGCGGTCGCTGTGTGGAGGCCTGTCCGCTCAGCCTGAACCCCTCCCAGCTCGGACTGCTGGCCGCCAAGCGCGAGTATGACGCGATGGCCGAGCAGTACCACCTGTTCGACTGCTTCGAGTGTGGCAGCTGCAGCTACGTGTGTCCGTCCTACATTCCCCTCGTCCAGTACTTCCGCATCGCCAAGGCTATCCTGCGAGAGAGGAGCGCGACCCGATGAGTGACGGCCCGCTGGTCGAGATCCGCACCTCTCCCCACGTAAGACAGACGCCGAGCGTCGACCAGATCATGCGCAACGTGGTCTACGCGCTCGTGCCCGTATGCGTCTTCTCCGTGTGGGCCTTCGGCATCAGCGTCCTGGCTCTCCTTCTGGTCACCACCCTGGCCTGCGTCCTTACCGAGCAGCTGTTCTGCTTGGCGGCGGGTAAGCCCACCACCGTCCGCGACTGGAGCGTAGTCATCACCGGTATCCTGTTGGCCCTCACCCTTCCTCCCGGCTTCCCTCTGTGGATGGCGGCGGTAGCGAGCTTCGTGGGCGTCGGCCTGGGTAAGCTGCTGTTCGGTGGACTGGGTCAGAACGTCCTCAACCCGGCCCTCGTCGGCCGTGCCTTCGTGCAGGCCGCCTTTCCAGTGGCCATCACCACCTGGACACCGCCTTTTGCCGAGGGTCGTTTCACCGAGTTCATCCCGTCGACTCTGACCTTGCCTTTTCTGCAGCCCGCCGACGTGAGCGGCTGGCTGCAGCTACGGGCAGTGGATGGGTTCACCGGAGCGACGCCGCTCGCGCTGATGAAGTTCGAGCACGTCGCCACTCCTGCCATGGACCTTTTCACGGGCATGGTCGCGGGGTCTGCCGGCGAGACCTCCACGGTGGCGATCCTCCTCGGAGGCGCCTACCTGGTGGCACGCCGCATGATGGATTGGCGCATCCCCACGGCCGTGCTCGCGAGTGCCGCGCTGACCGGCAGCCTGTTCTGGTGGCTGGATCCCGGGCAGTATCCTGACCCGCTGTTCATCCTGCTGTCCGGAGGTCTCATGCTGGGTGCCGTGTTCATGGCCAGCGACATGGTCGCCTCCCCGGTCACGCCCCTGGGAGTATGGGTTTATGGGGGGTTGATCGGCTTCGTCACGGTTGTCATTCGTCTATTTGGCGGCCTCCCCGAGGGTGTCATGTATGCCATCCTGCTGGGTAACGCCGCTTCGCCGCTCATCTCCGGCTGGACCCAGCCGCGGGTATTCGGCCAACGTTCCAGAGGGGGTCGACGGTGACCGTGACAGAGCAGACGGCGGCTGCGCCGGCTCCCCCATCGAGCATCGCCATGGTCCGCACGCTCGGTGGCATTGCCATGCTGTCCGGCTTTCTGGTGGTGCTGGTATACCAGCTTACCCTGCCCGCCATTCTCGAGAACCAGAGACGGGCCATCGAGCGGGCTGTATTCCTCGTGGTCCCCGGGGCAGTCAGTCGCGTGGACTTTCAACTGGCGGCGGATGGACTGAATCGAGTTACGGAGGACACCGAGGACTCGCCGGACGCGATTGCCGTGTACGCGGGCTTCGATGCGGACGGTGCCTTGAAGGGTGTCGCCCTGGAAGCCGCCGCACCGGGCTACCAGGATGTGATCAAGCTTCTGTACGGTTACGATCCCGCCTGCGAGTGCATAACCGGCATCTACGTGTTGAAGATGACCGAAACACCGGGGTTGGGCGACAAGATCGCTACCGACCAGACGTTCCTGGCCAACTTCAAGGCACTGGATGCCCGCCTCAGCGCCGCCGGCGATAGCCTGCAGAACGCCATTGTGACAGTCAAGAACGGCACCAAGAAGGCGCCCTGGCAGATCGATGCCATCTCCGGCGCCACGGTATCCTGCAAGGCCGTGGGCAGGGCGCTGAACGAAAGCGCACACCGAATCCTGCCGCGCCTGCAACCCGCCGTGAACCAGCTCAAGGTGGAAGAATGATGGCGCCCTTACCCAACCAGGAAGAGGAACTTACGCCCGGCACTTTCCTGCGTGGCCTGTGGGAGGAGAACCCGGTTTTCGTCATGCTGCTCGGCATGTGCCCGGTGCTGGCAGTGACCAACTCAACGCTGAACGCCCTGGCCATGGGGCTGGCCACCACCTTCGTGCTGGTCTGCTCCAGTGCCCTGGTTTCCCTGCTGAGGCACCTCATACCGAAGCAGGTTCGCATCGCCACCTACATCGTGATCATCGCCACATTCGTCACCATCGTGGACCACGTCATTCAGGCCATCAGCCTGGATCTGTACAACGCTCTGGGGGCCTTCATCCAGCTGATCGTTGCAAACTGCATTATTCTCGGCCGGGCCGAGGCGTACGCGGCCAAGAATCGCCTGGCCACCACTCTCGTCAACAGCCTCGGCATGGGCGCCGGCTTCACTATCGCCCTGCTCAGCCTCGGCACCGTGCGGGAAATCCTCGGGAGCGGCACCCTGCTGGGCTATCCGCTGTTCGGAGAGCACTTCCAGACCTGGGTGGTGATGATTCTGCCGCCGGGCGGTTTCTTCGTTCTGGGCGCCTGGCTGCTGCTGTTCTCCTGGCTCCAGCAGCGCAGGGCGCGCCGGATAACCGAAGGCGAGGAGATCCGTGTCCGTGGAAGCTGACTCCCTCACCTTCATCTTTCTGAACGCGGCTATCATCAATAACTTCGTGCTGGCGCTTTTCCTCGGCATCTGTCCGTTCCTAGGGGTCTCCGGAAAGATACAGACAGCGTGGAACATGGGTCTGGCAACCATGTTCGTGATGCTGGTGAGCTCTACCTGCGCCTATGCGATAAACAAGATTCTGATCGCCTGGGACATCGAGTTTCTGCGCCTGATCTGCTACATCGCCGTGATCGCCTCGGCGGTCCAGCTGGTCGAGATGGTCATGAAGAAATACAGCCCGGCCCTGTTTCGGGCGTTGGGTATTTTCCTGCCCCTGATCACAACGAACTGCGCCATTCTGGGCCTGGCTCTGTTTCAGACTTTCCGTGAGTACAACTTTGGCCAGTCCCTGGCTTTCAGTTTGGGTGCCGGCACCGGCTTCACGCTGGCCCTGATGCTCATGGCAGGGCTGCGGGAGCGTCTCAGCCTATCCAACCTGCCCACCGTGAGCCAGGGCGCTGCGCTCAGCCTGATGCTCGCCGGCATGCTGTCTCTGGCATTCATGGGATTCGCCGGCCTTGGGGGTGATCATGGCTGACTACCTGCTTGCCGTGCTGGTCATCGGCCTGGTACTGGCGGGCTGGATAGGCGTCCAGCAGCTGGCGCGCAGCTTCGCGGCGCGGCACCCGGAGTTCGGTCCCGCGCGAGAAGAGGGTAACAGCTGCGGCTCGGGCTGCCTGTGCTCGGGCAAGACTGCATGCTCACGACATACCGACGGAAGACTGCCATGAATCTGCAAGACTTCGATACCAGCAACCGCCTTCAGGCCACTGTCAAGGACAGCCAGCGCATAACGCCGGAGACGGCCGACGCCGAAGTACGCCACATTGTGCTCAGCATTCCCGGAGGCAGCCTCAAGTACGACATCGGCGAGAGCGTGGGGGTCATCACGCCAGGCCCCCATCCCTTCGGCAACAAGGAGCATCTGCGTCTCTACTCGGTCGCCAGCGCCCAGTACTCCGACGCGGGGACGGCCATCGAGCTGGCCCTGTGCGTGCGTCGCTGCTTCTATATCGACGAGGTGAGCGGCGAGCGCTATCCCGGGATCTCGTCCAACCATCTGTGTAACGCGCGCCCCGGCGACACCATCGTGCTCACCGGGCCCTACGGCACCGCCTTCAGAATGCCCGAAGAGAACACGGCCAACATACTCATGATCGGCTCAGGGACGGGCATCGCACCGTTTCGCGCATTTGTGCGCCACATATACGAGGAACGGGGCGGCTGGCAGGGCAAAGTGCTGCTTTTCTACGGCGCCGATACGGGCATGGAAAAGCTGTATATGAACGACGTCAACGACGACATTGCCAACTACTACCAGGAGGAGACCTTCCGCGCCTTTGAAAGCCTGAGTCCGAGCCCCTACACGGGCGCGCCGGTCAGCCTGGAACGAACCCTGGAAGAGAACGGGACCGAAGTATGGGCCATGCTCCGAGAGCCTGACACTTACGTCTACGTGGCAGGTTTGCGCAAGTCTTTCTCCCACCTGGACAAGGCCATGGCCCGCATGGCGGGATCGGACAAGGCGTGGCAGCGCAAGAAAAAAGAGCTGGTGTTCTACGAGCAGTGGTCGGAGCTGATTTACGACTGAAGGCAACCGGCGGCTAGACATCATGTTTTGACCTGCCCCCCTCAATGTGGCT
>JASJBY010000235.1 GCA_030066245.1 Gammaproteobacteria bacterium | reverse complement strand
TGGCGGTTGACGGCGACCAGGCCCGGCAGGTGGTGATGGTCATCGACGCGGCCGGCGAAGAGACTGCCTACATTTGGGTGCTGTCACGCCAGACTGACGGTTCCTTCAAGGACTGTTGGATGACCGACGCCGTCATCCCAGCGGAACCCTCGGCGCCACGCAAGCTCACGTAAAAGGCAATGCGGTTGCGAGCACTCGTCCTCCCGTTGCTTCGGGCGACGGCCAAAGGTTACGGACGAACGCAGCCCCCCTTGACCACGGGCTTGCCGCCCTCGTTATCGGCAACGGGTTCCCGAAGGATACCGTAGACTAGAAAGCGGTAGCGTTGCGGACTGGCGGTTGGTTCAGCCGGGCCTGAGGCTTTTCTGATTGGCCTAGGAGCCTGTCGGACTTAGCACCGGCCAACGGGTAGAATAACGGTACTGCAGAAAGCCACCCCATGGAAGCAAGATGGCGGTTGAATTCATTCCGATAGACCGAGAGACCCCCTATATATTTCCGCCTTGCGTGCAGGACTATCTGCCGGAGGGGCACTTGGCGCGCTTTGTGGTGGAGATTGTGGAGCAACTGGACCTGAGAGCGCTCTCAGCGGTGTACGCGGGTAAGGGTTCCAAGCCTTACCACCCGGCCTTGTTAGTGGCGCTGTTGTTCTATGGCTACGCCACGGGAGTTTTTTCCAGTCGCAAGCTGGAGAAGGCGACCTACGATTCCATCGCGTTTCGGTATATCTGTGCCAACACGCACCCGGACCACGACACGATAGCCGAATTCCGCAAGCGGTTTTTGAAGGAGCTGGAGGCGCTGTTTGTCGAGATTCTGTTGGTAGCGGCTGAGATGGGGCTGGTGAAGCTCGGCACGATTGCCCTGGATGGGAGCAAGGTCAAAGCGAACGCCAGTCGTCACAAGGCGCTGAGCTGGGCGTATGCGAACAAGCTCGAAGCGCAGCTTCAGGGGGAAGTGCAAGAGCTGCTGCGCCTGGCCGAGCAGGCCGACCAGAGTTCATTGCCGCAGGAGCTGGATATTCCGGCCGAGCTCAAGCGCCGTGAGCAGCGCCTGGCGGCGATTGTGCGGGCGAAGGCGGAAATCCAGGCCCGAGCACAGGCGCGTTTTGAGCAGGAGCAGGCGCAGTTCGAAGAGAAGCAGGCCCGGCGCAAGGCCGATGAGAAACGGACCGGGAAGAAGCCGCCAGGCAAGAAGCCGAAGCCACCGACACCCGGGCCACAGGCCAAAGACCAGGTCAATCTGACGGATGAAGAGTCCCGCATCATGCCCACCGCCGGTGACCGGTTTGAACAAAGCTACAACGTGCAGGCCGGCGTCGATGTGGAAACACACCTTGTCGTTGAGCAGCACGTCACGCAGCAGCCCAATGACAAACAGGAGATTGAACCGGCCTTAGAGCACTTGACCCGGCTGCCTGAGGAACTCGGCCAGGTCGAAGCCATCCTTGCCGACACCGGCTATTTCAGCGAGGCCAATGTCGAGCGCTGCGAAGAGGCCGACATCGTGCCGCTCATCCCGGAACAACGCGAGCGGCACAATCCGCCCTTAGCGCAGCGTTATCAGGAAGACCCGGAACCGCCGCCAAATCCCAAGCCGGTGCAAGCCATGCGCCACCGGCTGCAGACCAAGGAAGGCAAGGCGCTATACGCCAAGCGCAAGTCCTCCGTAGAAACCGTCTTCGGCATCATCAAACACGTGCTGGGGTTCAGGCAATTCCTGCTTCGCGGCTTAGACTCAGTCCAAAGTGAATGGGCGTTGGTGTGCATTGGGTGGAATCTGAAGCGGATGCATGCCTTGAACGGGTAAGACAGCAGACAGGGAAAGCCTTGCCCGGCAAAAACCGGATCGATTCTCGCTCATACCCGAGCGACCCGATCAAGATTTCTGGACCGCGGCGATTGAACGATTGCGTTTCTATGCAAAGTCCGACAGGCTCCTAGACACCAGATGAACCGGGCCTGACAACGAGGCCCACGCCAGCAGCACTATAGCCACGAGCAAGGCAATCGTAACGACGACCGCAGACCGGGAGTAAAAGGGAATGAACTCTGGGCGGCGGATAGTCCCCCTCAGGCGCCTTTCGAAGAGATGCTGGGAGAAAACAACCAGGCTGGTCAGCAGGAAAGATATCAGCACCAAGAGCGCCACGGCTGCAGCGAAGGCGAAGAGAGTGTCTGAGAGCATTTTCGGTTAACAACATCAACAACCCGTAATTCCTCCGGTACCAGTACTGCCCTCCCAGCCACCACCATGCAGAACGGACCGCAGCAACCATGACCTATGACATCGCCAGAGCATGGCGGGCGGCACCCCGGCAATCACGCCGCGCTTACACATGCTTCCTGGCGCGCCGCCGGTCCCAGGCGTACATCAGGCCGAAAGCCCCCAGGCCAGCCCAGTGCAGCCAAGCGACGTTCGGGAACAGCAGGGCTACTGCCACGGCAACGAGCAGCCCGCGCACGGGCCAGCCGTGGTCGGTCTCCAGGTGGCCCTGGAAAGCGGCTGCCAGGGCATACAGGCCCACCAGCGCGAACAGGAAGATCTCGAAAGCTGCCAGCCAGTCACCGCTCAGAAACGGCGTATAGGCAAACAGCAACGGGATGATGTAAAGCCCCTTGGCTAGCTTCCAGGCCGTGAACCCCGTCTGCATCTGCGGCGTGCCCGCGATGGCGGCCGCGGCGAAAGCAGTCAGGCACACGGGCGGCGTCACATTGCTGTCCTGACTCAGCCAGAAGATGATCATGTGTGCCGACAGCAGGATGCTCGTGAGCAACGCTGGACTCAGCATCTGCTCATACAGGCCGACCACCATGGACGGGTCAACGGTGCGCAAGCTCTGCAGCAGCGCCGCCGCGTCTGCCGGGGACATGGATTGGCCCATGAGGCCCGCCTTGTCGGGCGCTGCCAGCATCACCAGGGCCTGGGCCGTTTCGGGAATCGGGGCGCCCGCCGCGATCGCGGCCGCCAGCTGCGCATCGGCCAACAGGTTGTAAAGCGCCGGCGCCGACAGGGTGGCAAGCACGATGTACGCGGCAGTCACGGGCAATCCCATGCCCAGCACCAGTGACGCCAGCGCCACCAGCAACAGGGCCAGCAGCAGGCTCCCGCCGGCCCACTGCTGAATCATGAGGGAGAGCGTGTTGCCCACACCGGTCATGGCGATGACATTCACCACGAGACCCACGGCCACCAGCAGCAGGCCGGTGGTGATCATGTTCCGGCTACCCAGCGCCAAGGCGTCCAGGATGGCCCTCGGTCCCATCCTCCGCGGTGTCAGCCAGCTGGCCGCCACTACCGTGAGAATGGCGACGCCGGCCGCGTAGGTCGGGGTAAAACCGGAGACCAGAAGCAGAATCAAGGCGGTGATGGGCAGCACGAAGACCACCCCGCCTTGGCGCATGATGTCGGCGAAAGGCGGCCCGCTGTCAGCGCTATCGACGCTGAACTTGAGCCGTTTCGCCTCCAGGCGTACGAAGAACGCCACGGAGAGGAAATACAGCAGTGCCGGGAGAAACGCCACGAGCACAATGTAGGTGTACGGAATCTGCGTGTAGCTCGCCATCACAAAGGCGCCTGCACCCATGATTGGAGGCATAAGCTGACCACCGGTGCTGGCGGCGGACTCCACGCCAGCCGCGAAGCGCGGCGGGAAGCCCGCCCGTTTCATCAACGGAATGGTGATCACGCCGGTGGAGACGGTGTTGGCGATGGCCGAGCCCGAGATGGTGCCCGTAAGGCCGGAGGAGATCACGGCCACGAGCCCGGGACCGCCGACAATTCGCCCGGCCAGGGCCCGGGCCATGGCGATGACGAAATCGCCCGCGCCGGAGCGCACCAGGAAGGCGCCGAACAGGATGAACATGAAAACAAATGTGACCGATATCTGGGCGATGGTGCCGAACAAAGCATCGTCGCCGAAAATGCTTCGAAACAGCACGGTCTCAGCGCTGAGTCCCCGGAATCTGAAGACATTGTCCAGCCAGCCGCCCCACCAAACGACGTAGGTCAGCGACAGCACGATCAGCAGGGGAATGATCCAGCCGGTCGTTCGGCGAGTGAACTCGATAGCGCCGAGAATCGTGACCACCGCCAATCCCTGCTCCCAGCCAGTCAGGTGGACCCCCCGCTCGTAAATGGCATCCTCCGCCGACACGATCCACACGGTTGCGGAGATAACCGCAGCGCCCAGCAGAAGGTCTATCGTCAACCACGGACGCGAGTCGGCCCGTCGTGCCGAGCGGAACGGAGGATAAAGCAGGATACCCAGTATGCTGAGGCCGACGAAATGCAAAGTGGCCTGCCACTGGGTAGAGAACAGGGTTGTGAAATTCATCACCAGATGCAGTAGCGCCAAGCATGCGCCGACCCAGTAGATTAGCCGCCGAACCTCGGGTTGCTGACGCAGCCCGAGCTCGAGGGCTTGAGCCTCGCCGGGCGACGGCGCGGTTGCCGATGGTGATTCGGACATGGCGGATGCACAGCCGGCTGCCCTCAGGCAGCCGATGCTGTAGCCTCAGTTGGAAATCAGCGGTTCGGGGACGACCAGGCCGGCCTCTGCGAAATACCTGGCCGCGCCCGGGTGCAGAGGCATGGGCAGTCCTTCGATGGCTTTCTCCAGAACCATCACCGAGGTTGCCTTGTGGATGGCCCGCAGAAAAGTCAGATTTTCGTAAATGGTCTTGGTAATGAGGTAGACGTCGTTCTCCGGAACGTCTGCCCTCACCGCCAGGAAATTGGGCTGAGCGATAGTATTCACGTCATTCTTCTGGCCCGGATACGTGCCGGCGGGGATCCGGTACGGCGTCCACAGACCCAGCCCGCCGTCAGCTTTCTTTGCCTGCTCCGGGGTGAAATCCAGCAGCCTGATGTCATCACCCAAAGCGGCGAACACCTTTGTTAAGGCACCCACCGGGACGCCAGCGGGCGTGGCGATGACGTCGACTTTGCCGTCCTGCAAGGCGCTGGCCGAAGCACCGTAGCCGCCGTGGAAGAGTTTGAAATCCTCGTCCAGATCCATGCCCAGGTTGGCGAGAATGGTACGGTTGGAGCCGATGGTCCCCGAGTTCCGTTTACCGAAGCCGGCAGGCTTGCCCTTCAAGCGTCGCAGGTCCGCCACGGTGCCGGCCTTGGCATACTCGGAGTCGATGACGAAATGCTCCACGTTCTGCCAAAGCATGGTGACCGCGCGCAGCCCCTTCTGGCGTCCTTCCACGGTGAGCGGCCCTTTTCCATTCCAGGCGTAATAGCCGAAGAGTCCCTGGAGGATGGCGAACTGACCCTCGTTTTCGCGTAGCAGTTTTATATTCTCGCCGGAGCCGGCGGAATTGATGGCCGACATGTTGATTTGCTGCGTGGGCTGCAGCTTGACCTTCACCAGGGTAGACAGCGCAACGCCCACAGGGTAATAGGTCCCGCCGGTGCTGGCCGTGGCCAACAGATAGTCCCCGGCGGCATGCGATCGGGCGGCAGCGCCGAGCATGCTGCTCGCTGCCAGCACCATCAGCCACTTACCGAGCATGGTTTTCATATTCTCTCCTCCTCTGGTTCATTTTCTTTTTTGAGCCGAGGCTTCAGGCGACAGCTATGCGCCTTCTGTAGAATAGCCCGCCGTCCGAACGGAGAATAGCCTTGCGACTGCAGGTATCGTCGAAGCTGCTCCCCTTGGCAGGGGACCTATGGATCATTGGGTCGTGCTGACCCAGAGGGACGCCACGAATCTCAAGGGGGCTTATCCATGGGTCGAGCCTGACGGCCGCATAACCAAGGAGATCAAAGCCTGTGCTGAGTGAAATTGCCCTAGGTCTAAGCATGGTGGTCCTGATCACGATCGTGCATGCGGCGTTCATGGTCGCCGGCGTGCACGCAGCGGAGTGGCGTCTCGCGCACTTCGGTCGTGTCGAAAAGCCGCTGGCCAGGGCCCTTCTGATCTCGGCGCTGACGGCCTGGATGTTCATGGCCATCGTCGCCGAAGCGTGGCTGTGGGCCTTGCTGTACCTGCTTCACCCCCTGATAACTTCGCTCCAGGACATGGACACTGCGTTGTATTTTTCCATGGTGACCTTCAGCACGCTCGGCTACGGTGATGTGGTGCTCACGGGGCGCTGGCGGATTCTGGCATCGATACAGGCAGCGAACGGCGTGATTATCTTCGGCTGGACGACTGCACTACTCTTTTTCTTTATACAACGCATCTACGGTAGGCAGTAAGACTGAACTCATCCAGAGACGCTTACCCCTATCCCTGGCGCGCCGCATTCTTCCCGCGTCGAACTGTATACCGGTTAAGGCGGGTAAGCATCGTAACCCTCCCTCCTCGACAACCGGAGCCCCTGCCAGCGCATCCGTGATCGGTTTAGCATTCGCGGTGGGGGCCGTACCGGCACGAGCCGCCGGGACACGCCGTGAATACCTC